>NZ_JBQKKM010000061.1:0-24983 GCF_052116745.1 Niallia sp. Sow4_A1
TCGTTGGCTGCACACCAATTTGAAGCACTTAGTCCGCTTGTCATATAGTTAGCAATCCGTTTTTCCCATTCAACTCTAAGATCGGATCTCTTCATATAGCAAAACCTCCATTATGTGTAATCTCTAGGAGATTATCGCATATAAAAAAGCGTCAAACCATGTGGGTATAGTTTGACGCTTACTTTGATACATGCTTGCTCTTCTTTTTTGTCAATCCTAAATTTATCTTCAGCAGCCCCTAGATCACTAATCTCCTGTTTATTTTCCTTCTTCAACTCTTCCCTTTTGTCAGAACTGATTTTTGTAAACTGTTCCATTATCTTATTAGTAATATGGAAGTATTTCTTTGCTGGAGACCCCATAATTACCGTTTTAATGTAACCAGCTTCTTCTAAATCCTTGATAGCTTTTACTTGCTGCTTATAAGATAGAGCTGTCTCTTCTTGTATAGTTTCACTTGTTAGATAAAAGTACTTCTCTCCTTTGTATGTAGAGAGCATATTTTTACTTTCAAAGCTTTCGTAACTGGAGCATAGCTGACCAAATATAATTGCTCCATTTATGGATACCTCATGAGCTAGTTCTTTATTGAATATAACAAATGCATTGCCACCAATTATGGAAAATAAATTCATGTCCTTTGCTCCTTTTGACACAGAAAAAGAAACTTGCTAAAATTTAATTAGAAGTTAATCTTCTGCTTTTTTGTGTAGAGATGGTAGAGCCGCCAAACTCATTTGCCATCTCTTTTATTAACCCACCAAACCGAACATTTATTCGTAAAATACAAATTGGGATATGTCACCTAAATTTTTAATCCATATAACTTTGCTTGTGCTCCAGATCTTGTCCCCATATATTCACATATCTTTTAGTAGCGATAATATCCGTATGATCAAGTAAATAAGCATTCACATCTGAAAAAATCATCCCTATTAAACTAACTTCCCTCCACTATCCGAATAAAAAGGCGCTATTTTTGCACTTTTTATGCTATTCCTAATAATTACCCCTTCTTAACTGAACTGAAGTTATTCAAACCGACTTAACTCTGAGATTGCCAAACCTTTAAAATTGGTTCCTTTGTATCCGGAGAAACAGCCTTTTCTTTAAGATATCTATAGGTGGCCTTTAGATTTTGATACCAAATATCCATGCTTATTTGTTTCGTATAATTTGGTTCTTCCCCCCTGGATTCTGCAGCAACCTTAATATAAACATCTCGGTAAGAATATAGGGTGTCCAGAATAGTTTCCTCAGACAACTCGCAATAGCGAATACATGCTTGCAAATTTCCTTGTTCGATAGCCGGAGAAAGGCTGTCTATTTCCTCTTGCCTTCTAAGACGTTCATTCCAGTCTTGAGCTGGATCTTTTTCCTTTGGCTTTATGTTTTGCTCAAGATTATTCAGTCGGGATTTTAAACTCATTCAAAACCTCTCCTTTTGAAAAATTGAGAATAAAAATAAATAGTTTATTTCCTTGTAATGGTAAGGTAAGTAATTTGTTTTATTCCTCGTTTTCATAAATTTTTTCAAGCTTGTTTATTCTCTCCGCTAAATCCCCTAATTCCATTGATTTCAAAGCTGTATTGGATAATGTTGCTATTGTTTTCGCTTTATCTATAGTCATTTCTCCATCCTTAAGCAAAATATTAATTACCTTTGCTAGCATTCTTCTAATGTCTTGAGGCTTGTTAATTCTGATGTCTTTGGTAAAATGTTTATTCATCTTTTGGCTCCTTTTCTTGTAAACTAGAAATATTCTAATGCATCAAGGCTTTCGCTAATTTTAAGTTTACAAAACGTCATAAAAAAAACCATTTATAATCCCCATTTCCGACTCTTATTGTGATAAATGAGCTTGAATAGATCCAAATTTTTCATGAGGTAAAGAACCAGTAGATCACTAAGTAAAGTCATTTTATGCTATTTAATTTTTTCTCCTTTTTCTACATTCTCTTTTGTTTTTTCAATAGCTATAAAAACTTCTTCCTTTCTTTCTGGAAGTAGCTCTTTACGTAGCAAGCGACTAAAATTGCCTTCAGATAGTCCATATACATCTGCCACTTGCCATTGTTTTAATCCCGCCTCTTTAATTGCCATTCTAATATCTTCATTTTTTACCATTCTCTTATTCTCCTCTCTTGCCATTGTCATTATTGTCGTTGTATAATCATTTTAACGTAAATTTTTACCATAAAAAACAAAAAATCACATTTATATCGTAAAATAACGTAAATTTTTAAGGAGGAACTATTATTGAGCCTATCATTCTATTCCATTCATCAACCTGAACAAATTAACATGTATAACTCGTCTGTATTAAGTGAAACAGAGTTGGAATCCATCCTTCATGCTATATATGAAAGAGATTCTACACATGGAGAAAAGATGGTTTCAGACTTTAAAAGATTATTTCACCTTCAATTAACAAAAGGAAGAGCTGCTTCTGCAAATTATGACTTTTTTATAAACCATCAACTAGTAAATGCTAATAGCCCTTGTATCTTCTCCTTTCCAAAAGATTATACATTTACCTTAAAAGAACCCAAAGGCCTTGCTACTAAATTTGCTTCTCTAAAATCTGACAAAGAAATTCTTGAATTTGCAAAGGAATATGGATTACTAGGTGTTATAATGCCCTCTTTTAAAACAACGGATTATGGACCAACAGTATTTGAACCTATCTATTTTTGGAGATTTTATATTAACCAAATAAAAAAATTATTAAAGTTATATAACATGCTAAAGAAAAAGCATAAAAATCAAAACATTGATATTATTGGGGAACTTATAAAATATAAAGAAACCGATGGAAAAATTTCTTTCGAATGGGTAGAGGGCGGCGTAATTCCAATTAACTATGAAGAAAAGACTGATGATATAGATTATGAACTTTATGATCAAATAACAGGGGCATATATATTTACTACCTTGGTGAGGAATGGTTTAAAAGGAGCTATTGATGTAGACTTTTCCAATATTACTAGATCTGAAAAATCAGAAATCGGATTTCGTATGAAGGAATCATATAGTACAAATTATTTACTAGGAGCAATCTATTATGATTTATGGGAACTTATTAGTAATGATACAGAAATACTTGATTGTGAACATTGTGGCATCCCCTTTACAAAATCTGGTCGAAAAAAATACTGTAGTGATTCCTGTAAAACCCTAGCATATCTATCTAGAAAAGAAAACAAACAATAGCAATGTGATGATTCTCCAACAACTATCACTAAAAAGGTTCTTACTCATTAAATAACATCGCACTTCACAAGAATTCAAGCCTTACAACTCTAAGAGGATCACTCACAAAAACTAAATAACAATAATTTAGATAAGGCTCAACTTTTATCACACAATCCATCAGCCATTCTAAAAGAAATGAATTTGGAAAAACACACTATTATACTGCTAAACTTGTTTAACAATACATTCGAGAGGCAGGCTACAAGTTTCTCCATTTAAAAATTAAACGATCAGAGAACTTGAGAAACATGATGAATGGTTACTATCCTTATGATTGGAAACACAAATTATTTTGGGAGGACTTTTTATGGATAATACAAATAAATATCAGCAATTACCAGATGTCTTAGATGTAAGTGATATAAAAAACTTCCTCAATATTGGTAGAGTACAGGCTTATGAGTTAGTTAATTCTGGACAATTCCATGTAATTAGGCTGAACCGAAGAATTAAAGTGCCTAAATCCGCTTTTATAAAATGGTTTGAAGGCAAATAAATAGCCATAATGGAATTAATTGTATCGTCCATCCCTTTCCATTTTAGAATATACTTAATTTATCGGTAACTCTAAAAAAGGGATGGGCTTTACCTTGAAAGGAGTTAAACTACAAATGCCGGTTTATAAGGATAATAAAAGAGGCACATGGTATTGGATACTAAATTATAAAAATGAATATGGGAAAGAAAACAAAAAAAAGCACGAGGTTTTAAAACAAAAAAAGAAGCTACTGAAGAATTAAGAAAAATAGAAGTTGAAATAATTCAAGGAACCTATATAGAGCCATCCAAAGTACTTTTTAAAAATTATATGGAGGATTGGTTCTCGTTAAAGAAAATGTCGATTAGTAATCAAACCATTAAATTATATGAATATGGTTTAGCTAATCATATTCTGCCTTCCCTTGGCTCAATACCTTTATCCAATTTAAGACCTATCCACATTCAAAAGATGATCGCAGAAATGCATAAAAAGGAATTGGCTGGTTCTACAATCCGAAGAATCTTTAATATAGTAAATACTTGTCTAAATTATGCAGTCAAAGTTGGTGACGTGCCAAAGAATGTTGCCCAACAGATTGATAGACCAAAGGTGAGCAAAAAGGAATTAAACATTTGGGATATTGATCAAATTAAAAAATTCTTAAATGCTGCTAAGGAGGATCGTCTTTACTGCGCATTCTATTTAGCAATCATGACTGGTCTAAGACAAGGTGAGATTCTCGGACTACAATGGAAGTATATCGACTTTCATAATAGGACTTTATTTGTTAGACAAATCCTGGAACATGACGGAAAAAGGTTAAAAAAAGGCGCAAAAACTGATTCCAGTATTAGAACAATTGCTTTGTCCCCTTCTACCATTAAAGTTTTAAAGGATCATTATCAAAAAATGCAAAGGGAAAAAGAACAGTTTATAGGTGATAGTAATGCTGTATTTAATCATCATGACTTAGTTATTTGTTCCAATGTTGGCACACCGCTCAATCCTAGAAATCTTGTCAGAACTTTCAATAGACTGATTCAAGAAGCAGACCTGCCAAAAATTCGGTTTCATGATCTAAGGCATTCTCATGCTTCATTAATGATTTATCAAAATGAGCCAATCAAATTAATTGCTGAAAGAATGGGTCATTCCAAAATAACTACCACAATGGATACTTATGGTCATCTATTACCGAACATGCAAAGAAATGCCTCTGATAAATTGGATGATACGCTATTTGGGCCTTCAAAAGAGGGATAACTTTTTTGGATGCCATATGGATGCCACGAAGGTATTCATTAGAAAATGTACAAAGTAAAACAAAAACAAAAAAAGCCTCAATCCCTTGCTGGACAAGGAATTAAGACTCTTTTCTCTTGATGACCTGTGAGGGACTTGAACCCACGACCCCTTCCCTGTCAAGCAAGTGCTCTCCCACTGAGCTAACAAGTCATGGTATTAATATTTTCCTCTACCCCAATCATACCATGTCCTCTTCCCTTATTCTAGAAAAAAATAAAAAGTGACGGGCAAACCATCACTTTTACACCGTTATTAAACTCCTTCAAGTAGGTGCTCTAATTGGTTAGTAATCCTTGTTTGCGCATCTGCATCTAGTAGATAGTTTTGATTGACTTGCTTTGTAATTTGATTATCGGTAACATAGGCTCCTGTTAAGATATTGGTTGCACCTAAATTTGCTAACACAGGTTTCAATGCGTAATCTATTACTAATAAATGAGCATAGCTTCCTCCAAGCATTAAAGGAAGTATCGTTTTATTTCGAAGACTCTTTTGTGGCAATAGATCTAGAAATGTCTTAATGATGCCTGAATAAGAAGCCTGAAATACAGGTGATAGGACAATCACTCCATCACTTTGTTCTACGTTTTGTCTTGCTTCCTTAATTTCTTTATTCATAAAATCAGCGGTAATTAAGGCAGCGCTTGGCAATTCATGTACTTGTATGACGTGGACTTCAACCTTCTCTTTTTCTAAAAAGTCAGCAGTATATTGTAAGATACCTGTTAATCTTGAGTCTATTTTGTGTCCACCAGCTATGATGGTTACTTTCGTCATTGATGTCTCCCCTTTATAAAAATCTTCTATGTGAATAATAGTTTTTTTTCCTTGTGCAATTATTTTATCATGAATAACAGTTTATGTGCTTAAACCCTGTTTCTAAACAATTATGTTACATAAATCACTTTTCTTATCAAGAAAGTTCACATTTAAGACATATTCTTTTGAATGATTTGTGAATTGATTCACATTATTATTTTATTTTAATAAGTATTTGATATATTTAACTTGTAAATAATAAAAACGAAAAATAAGAAAAGGATGATTCTTATGTTTATCGGATTTTTAAGAGAAAATAAAATTGCAGCTGGCATTTTAACCATCATTCGTTTATTCCTTGGCTATTCTTGGTTTACTTCTGGATTTGGTAAACTTACTGGTGGGGGTTTTGATGCTTCTGGATTTTTAACAAATGCAGTTACTAACCCAGTCATGGGTCCAGATGGCGGAGCAGTCTATGGCTGGTACACTAGTTTTGTAGAAGGATTTGCATTACCGAATGTAGGTTTATTTAATGTTCTCGTTCCTATTGGAGAAACATTAGTCGGTCTTGGGTTAATTTTAGGTTGTTTCACAACTGCTGCAGCATTCTTTGGAGTATTAATGAATTTCTGTTTCTTGCTTGCTGGCACCATTTCTCATAACCCAACAGATATCTTATTGGGCATGATTATCATGATTGCTGGAGCAAATGCAGGATATTACGGTCTTGATCGCTGGGTACTGCCTTATGTTAGAAAAGCAATCTTTAAAAATGAAGATGATAACAAAGAATTGAATAAAAAACCTCGTTTGACATAAATGAAAGTGCACTTACTAAAATAGTAAGTGCCTTTCTTTTCTGTTCTATTCGCCATATAAAACCAGTTTATGCTGCTTTAAACTTCTTTGACAATCTATCACTCGTTGGTTTTTACTTCCTTTATAAAGGAGACTTAAATCTCTTTGTTCGATTAGAAACCGGCCATCAACTAAAACATCTAAATATATACTTAATTCCGCAAACTCTTCCTTAAATTCTGTCACTAGCTCTTCCCAGAGAAATCCTGTATAGCACCAAATATTTTTATTATTTTCTTTGCATTTTTTAGTTAATCGTATAAGTTCTCTTATTTGTAGCATTGGCTCTCCACCACTAAAGGTAATATCATTTAATGGATTTCGATTCAATTGACTCATCATTTCGTCAATTGACATCTCGATTCCTCCATCTATTCGCCAGCTCTCTGGATTATGACACCCTCTACAATAATGAGTACACCCCGCAAAAAAAATAGTAGTTCTTAATCCTGGACCATCGACAACACTATCTTCAACTATTGATAATACTCTCAACGATGTTTAACCCTTTCCCGCTCTTCTGCACGCTTAGCTGTATTCCAACGATCAAGTGATCCAACAAGATATCCAGTAATTCTTCGTATCCGTTCAATCTTTGTCTCTTCCTTTTCTCCACACTTAGGACATTCGTTATCAATAATCCCTTTATAGCCACAGCTTATGCAGCGATCCACTGGATGATTAATACTTCCATAGCCAATCCCTGATTCTTTCATTGTCCGGACGATTTTCTCCATCGCCTCCATATTTTTACTAGCATCACCATCTAGTTCGACATATGTTATATGACCCGCATTCGTTAAAGAATGAAATGGTGCTTCCCGTTTAATTTTTTCATAAATAGATATTGGATAGTAGACGGGGATATGAAAACTATTAGTAAAATAATCTCTATCCGTCACTCCTCTAATAATTCCAAACTTCTTTCTAGTTGCCCGTAATGCTTTTCCCGCAAAGGATTCCGCAGGTGTTGCAAGCAGTGAATAGTTCAGCTGATATTTTTCCATTGCTTGATCCGCTTTTTGGCGCATAAACTGAACAATGCGCAAACCAAGCTCATACGCCTTTTCGCTTTCTCCATGGTGAAAACCAAGCAAAGAAACTAAACACTCTGCTAAACCAACAAACCCAATCGATAATGTTCCTTGCTTTAAAAGTTCATCTAGTTGAGCATCCATCTGTAGCTCTTCTCCACCTTGCCAAACTCCTTGTCCATATAAAAATTTAAAATTTGCTACTTTTTTCTTTCCTTGGTAATGATATCTTTCTAGCAGTTGTTCAATAACCAAGTCTATCGTTTCATTCAATTTATAAAAAAACGATTCTATTGTATTGGACTCTAAGCCAAGCAAAGGGAGATTAATACTTGTGAAAGATAAATTCCCTCTTCCAATTGTTTGTTCCCTTCCATGGATATTTCCCATTACTCTTGTTCGGCATCCCATTGTTGCAACTTCTGAATGAGGAGTACCGTCATAATACGCTAAATTAAATGGCGCATCGATAAAAACAAAGTTAGGAAATAATCTTTTACTTGTTGTCTCAATTGCTAAACGAAATAAATCATAGTTTGGATTTTCTTTTTGATAATTTATTCCATCCTTCACTTTAAATACGATGATAGGAAAAATTGCCGTTTCGCCAGCACCAAGACCTGCTTGTGTTGCGAGTAGCAAGTTCTTTGTTAACATTCTTCCTTCCCTCGATAGATCTGTCCCTAAATTTACTGAAACAAATGGAGTCTGCCCCCCACCTCTTGAATAGTGATAGGTAACATTTTGAAGTTATCACCATGTTTTCCCCCACTCTACACCGTACGTGAACCTTTCAGCTCATACGGCGTGCCATCGAAATAGTAAAATCAAAAATTTACTAAAAGGTAATGTTGTAATTTCCCACTAGCTTTCGGAGTTCGTTAATCTTTTTCATTTCCTCCTCCTGAAGGCTATATCTCTTAATGAGACGCTTCTGTGTCCTGTCATTATTAGTGTGTACTAGCAAGTGAATATTGGTAAGGAGATATACTAGGTTACTGTATTCATCCGTTCCACCTTTTTGTCTTGGTATTTTATGATGACATTCCATATCATTGATTGTTAGTTCTAATCCTGTAACAAAACATCTACCGTGTTGAGCAGAATATAGCGAAATTCGGTTATCATTATATTCAATACTCCGATAGACTATAGGATTTTCCATAATATGTTTAAGAACGAATTGATTAACATTGATTAATTTATCATGAACAAGCTTTCTACCTTCATCTGTATAATTGGAAATTCTGCTATTAAATAAGGTTGGTCGCCTGAACTTGATACCTGAGATTGGATATAATGCAATTTTATGCATAAAGTATTGTTTTCGATGAGCATATTGACCATAGTGCTTTTTGTATGTTTCAGAAAAATGCCCTCGATGTGAAACACATTTTTTCCATCTCTGTTTTAATCTGTATAACGTATCGTTCTCAATGTCACTGAAGTCCCTGTTAACGTTGGTTGCAATACTGTAGTAGTTGTGCACCCCAATAATAAGTGAGTTTAGCTTATACACTTCTTTTGGAGTGTTGCTATTTTCTATTTCGTCTATTTTCTTACGTATCTCTGATTTAATTCGAATTTTCTCTTCGTCAACCATATGTGATTTGATAACGTAACGTTTTTTCTTCCTTTGTACTTTAATCTTAATGCCAAGGAACTCTGTATAGTTTTTCTTAAGATTTACAATACTTGATTTCCTTTCGTTAACTTCTAAGTTTAACCTTTCCTTAAGCCAGTTGATAGTTGCAATATAAAGCTTTTTGGCATTTTCATAGCTATTAGTTAGGATTCGGAAGTCATCTGCATATCGGACGAAAAAGCACTGTTTTAATTTGGTTCCGTTTCTAAGTGCATTCAATTTATTTGAATTATTTTTGTAAGGTAAATTTTTAAAGTTCCCCTTACCATTTCCTCCACAGCGCTGTTTTGCAGGAAATTCAATCCATTGTGAAGCAATCCACCAGTCAAGCTCATTTAGTACAATGTTTGACAGAAGTGGGGAGAGGATTCCTCCCTGAGGTACACCTTTTGATGATTTTCCCTCATTTTTCATTTCTGCTTTTAACATTTTACTAATTATTGAGATTAACTTTTTGTCTTGAATGCCTAAGCTCCAAATTTGTTTTAGAAGTTTTCCGTGATTAACATTATCGAAAAATCCTTTAATATCGACATCTACAGAGTATAAACATTTGGAGGAGTGAACATAGCTGTAAAATTTTGCAATTGCGTGTTGAGTACTCCTATTTGGTCTGAAACCATAGCTTTCATTAAAGAATTTAGCTTCACAGATAGGTTCCAAGACTTGTTTTATACATTGTTGGATAAGCCTGTCTTCAATTGTCGGAATTCCTAAAGGACGTAAATCCCCATTTGGTTTAGGAATCAATTTCCTTTTTACTGTTTGTGGTTGATAGTTGTTAAGCCTTCTTCTAACGTAAGAGATGACGTCGTTAACATTTTCCACACCAATATCTAAGATAGTTCGTCTGTTCGTACCACTAGTTTTACTCCCTCTATTTTTCTTAATGTTTCTGTATGCTAGTTTGATATTTTCCTCGCTAATAATAATTTCATAGAGGTTTTTGAACACATTGCCTTCATTAGATTCGAGATATAGCTGGTCATAGACTTCCTGAATATTGTAATATTCATTGTACCGTAGACTTTTCTTCTTTTTAGCCATAGTCATAAGTCGGTGTTACCACCTCTCTTAGTCATACTCGAACCTTATGATTATTACAAAAGAACCATGATTTTACTATTTCGACTAGAGGCTATCCCTCCACCATGTTTCCATGGCTTCAAAGGTACTGTGCCTCCGCTCTCACTCGGATTTAATACGTTATAACAAATTGCTTTTGAACCGTATTTACGCCTCATTGGTGGTTAATCCTCTGCGTTCCGAGCTTTCCCCGTTCCGATATTCTTATCCTTTCATATACCCTTAGGTTCCATCTATGAGCCTGCTTGAACGTCATCACCTTTAATGATGAAGGGTGTTTCATAATGCACCATTTTACTAAACCCCTCAAGCACCTAACAATGTAGGCATATGCATTTCTACATATCACACTATAGACTCTTTAGGTCAATGGTTCGTCGGTGGTTTGCCAACCACATTCTAACCATAGGTATTTTATGGACTCCCGGCATATAGGCTACGCTATTCACCTCTGAATAGGTTTCGAATCAAAAAGATTTTCGGTTGCTCTCTGCCGACTTCACCGAGCTTCGTACCATCAAATGTTAACCCATTATCAGGCACGTCGGAGTATCAGAGGAAGCATTTCAAGGCGTTGCCCTATCATTCTACTTCTCAGAATATCAGTTCTAACAATAAAAAATTGTTGTACCAGCTTTTCACTAGTAAACGGGTCACACATGCATCGAGTTACAATTATGTATAAATGCCTCACAAGCTTGGTAAGTTTCTCTTTCTGTCCATTTCCAAGCACTACGTTCCAACTCTTCACTGTCATCTATTAAGTCACTTAAACGAAGCTTATTTTGGCAGTATGTTTTATATACATATGGTGCTAGATCATAGTCTAACATTGGGATAGATTGTCCCCCGTGTTGCTGATTTTGGTTAGCTTGTAAAATGATGGACGTAAGCGCCATTGCACTCATAATAGATTTAGGCTCTCTCATAAACCCATGACCTGTATTAAACCCATTCTTTAAGATTTTTGCTAATGGGATTTGACAACAAGTTGTCGTACCAGAAGAAAAAAAATCAAGATCATGAATATGAATATATCCTTCTTGATGTGCCTCTCTCACCTCTTTCTTTAACAAATGCTCCATAGTATAATACTTGGAAGCAGTAGCAGCAAATTGCATCATATGACTCATCGGTGACATCCCATCAATATTTGCATTTTCTTGGATAAAGTCTTGATTATTGTTTTTCATTATTTCATCAAACTCACTTACTAATTGGACATTCTTGCCCATCTAACTCACTCCATTCATAAAGGAATCTTTACCCATTATAATGGCATTTCTTTTAATAAATCTATATATTGTGTTAAATTCACAAAATATACACAATATATAGATTAACTTAAGTTTCCCCTTCTGTGAACCTGACCTCCTACTATCCATGAAGAATTATTATTGATACACTATTGGTAAATTCAGTGACAAAGAAAGGATAAGGATAACGATGACTAAAGGGACAATAAAAGAGGAAACTTTATTTAGCAAAGAATTAGGCGAAGAAATAACATTACTAATCAATCTTCCTCCTGCCTTCTCCCCTCTTTATAAATACCATTTGCTAATCGCACAGGATGGGAAAGATTATTTTCAATTCGGTCGAATTGGAAGAGTGGCTGATGAATTACATGCAAATCATCAAATAGCGGAGACTATCATTGTTGGAGTCCCTTATTCGTCTGTCCATGATCGTCGGGAAAAATATCATCCAGATGGCCCTCAAAATACAGCATATATCCGCTTCTTGGCACATGAACTTGTTCCTTATCTAGATGAACAGTTTCCAACTTATCATATGGGATTAGGACGTGGGCTGATTGGAGATTCATTAGGCGCTACCGTATCCTTAATGACTGCATTAAAATATCCACATACCTTTGGCAAACTCTTGCTGCAATCTCCATTAGTAAATGAGAAGGTATTACAAGCCGTTCGCAAGTTCGATTCCTATCATTTACTAGAAATTGATCATATTATAGGTACAGGTGAAACTGCCGTAAAGACAACAATCCAAACAACAGAAGATTTCCTTACACCAAATAGAGAGATGGCGCATCATCTTAAATCAACAAACTCTGATTATACTTTTGAAGAATTTGATGGAGATCATACATGGAAGCATTGGCAACCATATATAGCCAAAATGCTAATAAGAATGTTTCCTTCCTAATTGGAAACTAATTTCGTTTAGCTTTTTTAAGCAATCGTGAAAGTCACTCCTCGTATAAAGACATGAGGGGTTGCTTGCTAAACATTAGATTTTTTCTGAAATCTTTGAACTTAAAAGAATAATTTTGTTATAATATCTTACATATAGAACATTGAAATCGTAATAATAGATAGTCCATTTTCTATATCTTTAAATAATGTTTTTATAATGAAATGGAGGTCCATCAAATGAAATATGGTATTGCTATTTTTCCTGGAAAAGACTTGCAGGATTTGGCCAATTCCCTTCGTAAACGATATGATCCGAAGTATGCTTTAATCCCGCCACATATTACATTAATTGGTGATTTTGAAGCGGGAAACGAAGAAATTGGAGAAGTAAGTAAGAAACTTGCAACGATTGCAAGTCATTATCATTCTATTCCTATAAAAGTATCAAAAGTAAGTTCTTTTAAACCCGTCAGCAATGTGGTCTATTTAAAGATTGAACCAAATTCTGATTTAGAACACCTTCATCAAGAGCTAATTAGTACATTGGGAGTTAGTCCAGAGCATCCATTTGTTCCACATATTACTCTTGGCCAAAATTTATCGAGTGATGAGCATTTGGATTTATACAGCAATTTACGGATGCAAAACTTTCATTTTGAGGAAAAATCAGACCGCTTCCATTTGCTTTATGAATTGGAAAATGGATCATGGACTGTTTATGAAACTTTTAGGTTAGGAAAGGAATCGTGAAAAAGTGGAAGTAATCGTCGTGAAAACAGATAAAGAATTAGAAGATGCATACTTTGTACGTAAAACAGTATTTGTAAAAGAACAACATGTACCAGTCGAAGAAGAAATAGATGAATTCGAACAGAACAGTACACATTTTGTACTTTATGATGACAATAAAAAACCAATAGGTGCTGGTCACTATCGATCATTCGATGAGTATGGAAAAGTGGAAAGAATATGTATCCTATCTACCAATCGAAAAGGTGGCGCTGGGAAAGCGGTCATGAATAAAATAGAAGAATATGCCTTAAATAACGGTACTCCTGCTTTAAAGCTTAATGCTCAAACACATGCTATTCCATTTTATAGCAAACTAGGATATGAAGTTATTTCCGAGGAATTTTTAGATGCCGGTATTCCTCATAAAACAATGATAAAAAAATTATAATGTTATTTGGTTGTCCCAAGATGCAATCTTTCCTCTAAAAGGATATCGATTAGAGCATCATAATTGGGCAGCCTTTTTATTTACAACCTAAAGCTTTAGGTTTAACTTTCATGGATTTGCCTAAAATAGATGTTGGAAAGGGTGGGTTGCATGGAATTCAAACATATATTTAGTGAACTTATTATCGGATATTTTTTGTTGCTTCTTTTAACAAAAATCTTAGGAAAAACCCAAATCACTCAGATTACTACCTTTGACTTTGTTTCTGTTTTGGTACTAGGGGAGCTTGTAGGGAATGCTATGTATGATACAGAAACAGGAATTAAAGAAATTACCTATTCTATCCTGCTTTGGGGAGCTTTAATCTATGTTACAGAATTTATTACACAAAAATTCCGAAAAACTAGACAGCTATTCGAAGGAAAGCCATCTATTGTTATAAATAAAGGCAAAATTGATTTTCATGAACTTAAGAAAAACCATTTGGATATAAACCAGTTACAACATTTACTCCGTGCAAAAGATGTATTTTCGATTGCCGAGTGTGCTTATGCTATTTTAGAAACGGACGGCACCATAAGTGTATTAAAGAAATCTGCATATTCAAATCCGACTAAGCAAGATATGAAAATACCAATTGAAACCACTTCACTTCCGATAAGTGTCATTTTAGATGGTGAAATCATAAGAGAAAACTTACCTCGAATAGGCTGGTCCGAGGACCAATTAATGAAAGAATTAAACAGCCAAAATATTCCATCTTATAAAGATATCCTTTATGCAGAATGGCGCGAAGGCTCTCCCTTATATGTACAGAGCTATGATATGAAGTAATTTCCTTTATACTTGTGCATGAAAATAAGTACCCTTTCCAGTTAATTGAGCAATTAGCTGCTCATTGGCTACTTTTAATTCATGCATGTTGTTTTTTGGAGAAAAAGGCTTGGAAGAAGATTTCTCCTCTTGATTAGCTGGAAGATTAGCAATCTTGGCCACAGGATATGTAGCTTCTTTTTTATAGATTTTTGTTTTGCTGACAATATCTCTCACCGCATACTGCTCTGCTTGAAAATGAGTGATTGGTAAGATATATCCCATCTTAATCAGTCCTTTCCTTCTATATATAGAATCTTTTCCCTTCTTTCCCACATGTTAAACCATTTTTCCACACTTTAAACAATCCTTTGTTTTTGATATGATAGATATTATTTCACAACAGATATGGATAGATGTATTAAAAATAGATTCGAGGTTTCCTATGTTAACAGCTTTAAATTATGATAGATTCATTTCATTAAATACAATTGATAGACAAGAATTGCAGAAAGTTTATGAAGCTGGCAAAAATGGGCTTCTTGCCTGCACTTTATGTGGAGAGGCGGTAAAGCTTTATTTAGGAATAAAGAGTGCTCCCTATTTTTATCATTATTCTTCTAAACAACCATGTGCGACAGAAGACTTATCCAATGTTCAGGAAGAACAAGCTGCTACCATTGATATAGACGATGAAAAAACAAATGGATTTCGATTACCAAAGAGCAGAAGTATTTTAAAAATTGTTACCGAAAGCCCAACTTTTAAACCGCCTATGACTATTAAAGCAACGATTCATACATCTGAATTAGCGAATAGTCTACCAGTTACTTATCCAAAGGAATCTTATTTAAATATGCTCGCGCAAAACGGTTATTCAGTTGATGCTACCCAAAGTAAAGCTGTTACAATCGACGAGGGACCGATTCTTATTCTAGCAGGAGCAGGAAGTGGTAAGACGCGAGTATTAACAATGCGAGCCGCTTTTCTAATTCACGAGAAAAAAGTTGATCCGTCGACAATTATGCTCGTTACTTTCACCAATAAAGCCGCAAACGAAATGAAGGAACGATTATTACACTACCCAATGATGAACAAAAGTGTAGTACAAAAGATTGTTTCTGGAACTTTCCATAGTATTCTCTATCAAATATTGATTTTTCATGAACGAGAAAAATGGCAACGTAATAAACTACTAAGCAGTAATTGGCAAAGAGAGCTTTTATTAAAGGAAATAGCAAGGGAAGAGCAAATGGATGAGAAAGACTTCCCATTTGATGCAGCCCTTCAATTAATAAGCGCATGGAAAAACAGCATGCTATCCCCCAATAATGTGGAGCCTGATAATGACTGGGAACAAAAAGTTGTACAGTTATATATAGGCTATGAGACGAAAAAACAACAACGAAATCTATATGATTTTGATGATATGCTTCTTGGCGGCTATCGTTTTTTTGTGGATAACCCAGCTATTTTAGCAACCTATCAAAAACGCTTTACTCATTTCTTATTAGATGAATTTCAAGACATAAATAAAGTGCAATATGAGTGGATAAAGCTAATGGCAGGTTCAGCTAAATCCATTTATGCAGTGGGTGATGATGATCAATCTATCTATTCTTTTCGAGGCAGTGATCCAAAATACCTGTTAGATTTTGAAAAAGATTATCCAAATTCACAGACAATTATTCTCGATTATAATTACCGCTCTTCACAAGAAATTGTGTCTGCAGCAAAATCAACCATTAGCAAAAATACAAAGAGACGTGCTAAAAAAATGATTACAGGATATTCAGGAAAGCCCCCAATTGGGTTCTATCCTTATGACGAAGAAGAAGAAGCGACGATGATTTTGACAGATATTCAGGAAAAGATAAAATTAGGTTATGAGCCAAGGGATTTTGCCATTCTCTTTCGTACAAACACGAATAGTCGTGCCATGTTTGAGCGATTAGCATCCTCTAGTTTACCATTTAGATTGGAACAGGATACTGGTTCCTTCTACCAAAGGTTTATCGTAAAAAGCATGTTGTCCTATTTAAAACTCATTGATGATCCAGATAACCAACAAGCTGTTGGTGATATCCTGCCTACTCTCTTTTTGAAAAAATCCGTTTTGCAGGATATTAAAGCAACGAGTATTTTAGAAGATTGCAGCTTTTTAGATTGCCTCCATTTTATTAAAACAGGGTTTGCCTTTCAAGAAAGCAAGCTAAAAAAAATTCCAAATACATTAAAGGGATTAATAAATCGTTCTCCGCTTGATGCCATTAATTATATAGAAAAAGAATTAGGCTTTCAGGAATTTATTAAAAAACGAGGAAATGAAGGGAATCAATGGGATAAAGGGTCTGACGATATTCGCGATTTAAAGGTCGTTGCACGAAAATTTAATTCCATTAAAGAATTTGTGCAATATACGGATCATATGATGGCGATGAATGAAGAATTACGCAAGCAATATAAAAATGAATCCAACGTAATTACCTTAAGTACTATTCATCGTGCAAAAGGATTAGAGTATAAAACCGTTTATATACTCGGTGCGGTTGATGGGTCTATCCCTCATGACTTTGCATTAGAGTCATTCCGAAATAATAATATTTTCCCCCTTGAAGAAGAGCGTCGGCTTCTTTATGTTGCGATGACAAGGGCACAAAAAGAACTATTTCTGTCCATTCCTATGTATCTAAGAGGAAAAAAAGCTAAGGAATCACGTTTTTTATCGCCCTTGTCGATGTCTCCTTTTGTTCAATTACATTAATTTTAAAAGCCATCGTAAAACACTATTGTTCATTGGACAAACAAAAAATAGGGTAACTTTTCAGAGATTTTGATCAGTTACCCGTTTTCCTCTTACTTTTTGTTAATCATTTTAGATAGCGTATTAAAATCCAGCTGCTTGCCGTCTTTTACAATAGATTCAACTATTTTATCCTCTGTTTGCTTTGGTACAGATTTACCAGCAATTTGTGATACTCTTCGAATAACACTTCTCACTGTTTTTTCATCTTTAAAATTTGCGTTTTGTAAGGAATTTGCTAGTTCCAAAATATCTTTCATATTTACGCCAGTTTTTGATTCTATGTTTTTAAAGAAATTATTGTTCATACACGTGTTTCCTCCTTAGGTGAGCTACTTTACATTGTATGAAGCAATAGAAAAAAGGTGAAAACCCGGTGAAGAGAAAAGGCAAAAATGATTAAGAGGCGTAGCAGGTTATTGCTATTGAGAGCTCCATACTAAAATTCAAAAATATAAAAGGAGCTCTCTTTAAAAGAGAGCCCCCTTTTCCCATGATTAGTTGTAGAAGCTAGCTCCTACGATTACTAACAAGATAAATAAAACAACGATTAAAGCAAAAGAAGAGATTCCTCCTCCGCTATAGCCGCCACCATAGCCATATCCGCCATAACACATTCCTACTTCACCTCGCTTCTCCTTATACTCATTATCAGAATATGGAGAATTGAAGTTTATGTATAGGCAAGCTACTAATAACGAATAGAATGTACGATTGTCATGAGTGTCCATTCCTTTACTTTCCATGCATAAGGAACTATCATAAATTTCCTACCATTAATCAAAAAATAAAGAATTTTCACATATTCTTACCCTTTTGGTTTAAAAATTAGAGCACCGATAAAACCGAATATAATAGCCGCAGATATCCCTGAACTCGTTACTTCAAACATCCCTGTTAATACACCAACAATGCCATGCTTTTCAGCTTCTTGCATTGCTCCATGTACTAATGCATTTCCAAAACTCGTTATCGGAATGGTAGCACCTGCACCTGCAAAATCGGCAAATGGCTCATATAATCCAAATCCATCCAGTACCGCACCTACTACGACTAATGTTGTTAACGTATGTGCAGGAGTTAGCTTAGCAACATCAAACATAAGCTGTCCAATAACATAAATTATACCTCCTATAACAAAGGCCCAAAAAAACATTGGGAGCATCCCTATTCCTCCTTTTTCCTATATTTCTTCCATGCGACAATCAGTAGGAAAGAAATTATCCTACTGATTTATTAAATTTCAATCGATACAGCGTGAGCGATACAAGGTATCGTTTCATTTTGTTGCACGGTTAATGGGGAAAGAAGCGCACCTGTTGCGACTAGAAGAATCCTTTTGTAGGTGCCTTTTTTCATTTCATTTAATAAATGTCCATAGAGCACAGTTGCTGAACATCCCGCTCCACTTCCTCCAGATTGGACCGGCTGATCTTTTGTATAAACCAATAACCCACAGTCTTTAAATTTATTTTCATCTATACTCAATCCTTTTTCTTTTAATAAAGCTATCGCGGTTTCTCTCCCGATTCTTCCTAAATCACCTGTGACAATTAAATCATAGTGAGAGGGATCAATTTTTAAATCTTGAAAGTGTGCAAGTATTGTATCTACAGCTGCTGGAGCCATTGCTCCCCCCATATTAAATGGATCTGCTAATCCCATATCAACCACTTTGCCAATTGTGGCAGAGGTTGTGTAAGGTAATTGCCCAACTGATTGTCTACTTGTCACTAACGCCACACCTGCACCAGTTACAGTCCATTGTGCTGTCGGTGGTTTTTGCCCACCATATTCAGTTGGATAACGAAACTGCTTTTCAACCGCTGCATTATGACTAGAGGCACCTGTTAATACATTCGTAGCACCCTGATAATTCACCATGAAGGAAGCAAGAGCAAGACCTTCCATAGATGTAGAGCAGGCACCAAATAAACCGAAATAAGGGATTTTCAAGTCTCTTGCCGCAAAGCTTGAAGGGGTAATTTGATTAATTAAATCACCAGCTAAAAAAAACTGGATATCTTCTGGCTTTACTTCCCCTTTTTTAAAAGCTGTCTGTGCAGCTTCCTCTAGTAAGATCCGATGAGCCTGTTCATAAGAGGTTTTCCCCATCCATAAATCATCATGTAAAATATCAAAATCATTAGCTAACCTTCCATTTGCTTCAAAGGGACCTCCTGATACGCCGGTAGCTTTTATTACTGGATGATTTTGAAATACCCAGGACTGTTTACCTTGAAGCATTAGAATCCCCCCGTCATTAGAATGAATATTGTTTTAATAAGCGCGACCACAAAGGCTGAAAATACACCGAATAAAATAACGGAACCAGCGAGCTTAAAAATATTTCCACCAACTCCAAGTACAAATCCTTCTGTACGATGTTCAATCGCTGCTGAAATGATGCTATTACCAAATCCTGATACAGGTACAGCACTTCCTGCTCCTGCAAACTGGCCCAAACGATCATAAATACCAAAACCAGTTAATAACATCGAAAGAAATATGACTGTAGCTGTTGTAGGGTTGCTTGATGTTTGCTCTGTAAAATGGAAAAAGTAAATGTAGAAATAAGAAATAATCTGGCCAATCATACATATTAATCCGCCGACAAAAAATGCTTTTATGCAATTTTTTAAAACCGGCCGTTTTGTTTCATATTGTTGTTCAAATTTTTCATATTGCTGTTGCTCTGGTGTTTTGTTTTTTTTCTTACTGTCTGCCATTTTATCCCCTCCTTACGTTAACTCATTATTTAATTTAATAATTTCTTTCAAACGCTTGTCTGCTTTTTCTTCACTAAATTCCGAATCTTGGATTTTATCCCTTAAGCGCATTGTCTCTAAGAAAATTTTAAAGTCACTAGAAACCGTAAATTTCTCCTCTGGATATTTAGATTCCAGCTTTTCCGTTAATTCTTTTTCAATACTTTTCATTTTAAAACGAGCCATCTGTTTCACTTTATAGGCTACTAACGTATCCTTCTTGCCTTTAACTACTGCTACATCATAAATGGACGAAATGGTATTTGTTTCTTCCTTTATCCCTTGGACCAATTCTTTTTGACCTGCTTCGTCGGATTCTGTATAGATAACAACTGGTTCTGGATCTACCTTTTTCAGCATAGACCATCTGCTATTCGGCGTTTCTTTCTCACAACCAGTTAAGAAAACACATAAGCTAAAAATCAATATCAAAAAAGCGTGCTTTTTATTCGTCATATTCTTCCCTTCCTATGTAAATGATGAATTGATGTTTATATTTTCTTCTTTTTAAGCTTTAATTATTAGAGGTTTCTCTAACAATTAAAATCCAATTTTTACAAACTCTTTTTTAAAATAAAAAATACCCGCTCAAAGTCGGGTATTCTCCTTATTTTGCAGATTTTTTTCCGCAATTACATCCTGATTTTTTCTTTTTTGTTTTAGTTGTTGCTTTCGGCTTTTCTGTCCCTTTTACTTTAAATACTTTTTTCTCCAGCAACTCAATCCCTCCAATAATAATATCTATACACGAATAAAAACACTGTTCTCAAACGTGCCTTAACACATTGTATGACGGAATGAAATGCATGTGTAAACAACTAGCCTACCTAATGCAGTTAATCAACAAACACTCTTTGTAAGATAGCTTCAATTAAGGAAGCTCCTCCTGCTATCGCAAAGACAAGCACAAAAGGTCCACAAATGCTTGGAAAGATATAATATAAAAGGGTAAGGAAGATTGCGACCCACACACCAGTACACCAATAGCAGCTAATTAACTCTCCAAAGAAACCACGGATTTTTCCAGATTTAGGAACTATATAAACTTCTGTTTGCCCATCATTATTCTGTTCCTCTACTTCATCTAAAAACAACTTACGGAAAGATTCTGTGATTCGATCAAAAACAATTAATCTCGTTAGACGAAAGCTTGCCAAAATTAATAAAAAAAACTCCATCCATTGGATATCCATCTAGATTCTCCCCTCCAATCGACCAAGAAATAGTAAACGGATAGTCAGATGCCCAAATTTTGAGAAAAAAGGCGTTTGTCCGTAACCCATAAGGCTCTTCGGCAATATGTTAGTAATGTAAGAAACATAAAGAAAGAAACAAACAAGGAGGAAAACAATTATGGGTTGTGGAAAAAAAGAAGATATTTACGGTACATCCAGCTGTGTTTGCGAAGTGGTTCGTGCCATTAAAGATATCCAAGATAACGCTGAAGACACTTGCGAATGCGAAACTAACTGTTTCTCAGAGCCACTAGGATCACTTGTATCTCCAACAAAGCGTAAAAAAGCTGATACTCGTGTATTCGTTTTAAGTTCTGCTGATGGCTCTCCATTCCATGCATTTTATACAGGTTCAGACTGCAACTGCGTTTCTATCTTTTTCCGAGTAGAGGATGTTTTTGATAACTGCTGTGCAGTATTAAGAGTACTTGCTCCAATCGGTAAAGACGGAGAAACACTTGATATCGTTGGACACAAAGGAATCGATTTAAGCAAAATTTGTGAATTAGAAGGTTTTGTTCGCACTTCAAGCTGCATTACAGTTGACTTAAAATGCTTCTGCGCAGTTCAATGTATCGCTGACGTTGACTTAAATGTTTGTGACTAATAACGATAAAATTTATATGCTTTACCCTCGGAGGACGTCTATCATGGCTCCTCCATTTTTATGTTTACTCCTTTCTTTTTTTTCATTACATTTTATGCACGGAAAGGAGTTACCATGTTACAAGACAAACCTAATCATCTCGATTCACAAATTTGTTGAATATTGGACAATAAAAGGGGGGCCGCATAATAAGCAGTTTCGATTATGTGGTGAAAATTTTTTTAAAAAGAATTCAAAATTACATATTATCTCAAAGCAAAAACGCATTTCATTCCCCTCTCAGTATGATAAGCGGTGATTATAAAGCTAATCTTTTTCAAGAGAAGGCATCTATCATAGGGAGGAAAAAATACTGAATTTGTCAAAAACGCCTTGTTTGATTAGTAATCCTTGTGTTTAGTCTTTGAATGATAACCCGTTTTCTTTTAATACAGACCTAAGTTTTGGTAAAGAAGCTGGTCCCATTCCGTGAAATTGCAAAATATCTTTCTCGCTATATTTTGATAGCTCCTTCAGCGATGTTATCCCATTGTTTTCCAATGCACGTCTTGCTGGTGCCGATAGCAATGAAAGAAATCCATTATTAGGTTTGCGTTCTGTCTCACAAATCGGGCAGGTTGGACAATCGCTGCTTTTAAAGTATTTGTGTCCCTTATCGCATGTTCTTAAAATTTTTTTTGAAGTAGTCATAAAATGTCTCCCTTTTTGCTATTATTTTTTCCTTCAATATATCTAGTTAAAGAATTTAATTCATCCTTTTTTCCGCAGTTCTCAATCTACCAAAGTTTACCTAATTCAATACTTTTATATTCGTTTAATTTAATATTAACATTAAACTCCGAATGTTGATAAATTACCAAAAGAAAAAGGAGTTATTCCAAATCAATGAACGGTTATAAATATATCATTAGCAGTAACCAATTTCGTAGATTACTGTATGTAATATATTTATACACCATCTAATTTGAAATAACTCCATTAATGCGATGAATTAATTAAATACCAATCATTCTTACTTCTTGAATCACAGCTATTTTTAAGGTGACGATCGACTGATCCATTAGTTTTATATCAACATTTCCGTCTGTTAAACCAACTATAAATCCACGAATATTCTCATTAGCCGTTATAACAATACACGGGACTGGTGGCAACTGCTTAGGAAAATTAAGTAAGTACTCTAATTTCTCGACTATCTCCATCTCTTTAAAGCTTTTTAACCGTTTAAAGGCAGGTTTTCTTGGAGATTTTTCCACTTGCTGCTCCTGATAATTTTGCATTTGTTCCTGGGTATTCATTGTGGAGGCTTGCTTTTCCGCTCCTTCTTTTGAGAGCTCTTTTGTTTCTTTGATCTCTTGGAGCATTTCTTCTTTTTGCTTTTTCTCCATCAGTTCTTTGTATTGCTTCTGTTTAGCAATTTTTGCAGAATAGCTTACTTGCATATTGCCTTCCATCTTTTTGGTACCAGACTGAGAAAGATAAGGCTTACTATTCTCACTGTACACAATTTTCACCTCCTAAAACATTAACCATATTTTTTATAGGATTCATCCTAATGTATGCATGATTTGCCTAATACGTAACTTTAATTATCAAAAAATGAAAAGAAGTGTATGTGGAAAGACGAAGTGGTTTGGTCAAAAAATAAGACAACCCATCAGCTGATGAGTTGTCTTTAATTGAATTAACCAACAATGTGGAAACCTGAATCTACATGAATATTCTCTCCAGTTATTCCTCTTGCTAGATCACTAAACAAGAACAATGCTGTATCTCCTACTTCTTCTGGAGTTGTTGTTCTTCTAAGTGGAGAACGCTCCTCGATTTCTTTTAAAATGGAATTGAAATCACTAATTCCTTTTGCAGATAATGTGCGAATTGGCCCTGCGGAAATAGAGTTCACACGAATACCTTCTTTTCCTAAATCAGCAGCTAAATAACGAACGCTTGCATCCAAGGAAGCTTTTGCAACACCCATTACATTATAATTTCTAATTGCACGCTCTCCGCCTAAATAAGTTAATGTAACAATACTTCCGCCTTCTGTCATTAAGCCTTTTGCTTCTTTAGCAACCGCGGTTAATGAATAGGAACTAATATTGTGCGCAAGTAAAAAACCGTCTCTTGTTGTATTCATATAGTCGCCTTGTAATTCTTCTTTATGAGCAAAAGCGATGCAATGAGCAATCCCATGAATTACCCCAACTTCTTTTTTTATTGCTTCAAAGCAAGTGGCAATTTCTTGATCATTAGTAACATCACATGGTAACACAATACTATCTGATGAATCTAAAGTAGCAACAAGGTCACGAACGCTTTTTTCTAATCTTTCCCCTGCATAAGTGAAAATTAACCGAGCACCAGCTTTATGCAAGGAAGTCGCAATTCCCCATGCAATACTTCTTTTATTTGCAACACCCATGACAACATAGGTTTTGCCCTTTAATGAAAAAGTCATTCTTATTCCTCCTATATACTATTACAAGTTATTAGTACCTAGTACTAATTTTACTACAAAAAAATAAAAAAAGAAAGCACTCATACAATAGGCACTTTCGTCATTTTTGTCATTAGCATACCGTATCGTCGTTATTATCTGTTGCTTTTTTGGGATTTTAGCTTTGCATTTTTTGTTAAAAAGGGCTTAGAGGCGCTTTCTCTGTTACCCTTTCGTCCTTCTTTTTACTAAAAAGGGCTTAGAGACGTTTTCTCTGTTACCCTTTCGTCCTTCTTTTTACTAAAAAGGGCTTAGAGACGTTTTCTCTGTTACCCTTTCGTCCTTCTTTTTGCTAAAAAGGGCTTAGAGACGCTTTCTCTGTTACCCTTTCGTCCTTCTTTTTGCTGAAATGGGCTTAGAGGCGCTTTCTCTGTTACCCTTTTGTCCTTCTTTTTACTAAAAAGGGCTTAGAGACGTTTTCTCTGTTACCCTTTCGTCCTTCTTTTTACTAAAAAGGGCTTAGAGACGTTTTCTCTGTTACCCTTTCGTCCTTC
>NZ_JBQKKM010000062.1:0-24313 GCF_052116745.1 Niallia sp. Sow4_A1
TTTCTTTATTTTTGCTCATACTACCGCGCTTGCGTTTGGTTGGCGGTCTAACGACCACCAACCAAACCAGAGGGTAAATTATTTTCTACCCACAAACATTTTACTCATACAACTTAGTTTTTTTAGTAATCTAGGTCCACACTTTTCCTTTTTATTAATAGAAAAATTACTATAATTTGTTTTTATTCCGTTATGCTCTATTCATTTTGATTAGTGGTACAAATATAAAAAAATTTAGTGTTTAAGAGAGTTAAGCACCTAGTTTTTTAGCTTTTTTTGGTATTTTACTAGGAGAAAAGTTCCTCTTTTTAACTATTTATGAATAAATTCTTTGAATATGGGAAATGAATAGTTTTGGGAGGAGTGAAAAATATGAATTTTTATAAAAGGTTTTTTAGAAGAGTAGGAATGGTGCTACTTTTTATGGCAGCTCTACTAACTACATTTCAGTCAATATCAGGTGTTAAGGCAAGTGCGATAAATTTTAGTAATAATAATTATGAACAATCAGAGGCAAGCGAGACGAACGGTCAGTTTGATCATACAATTAAGCAAATTGGGGTAGCATTAAAGAGTTTTAAAAAAGCATTGGTGGAGAAAACACAAATCTCCTCCAGTAAAGAGGTTGCGGGGAAGCCACCATTGTTGGAAAATATGAAAGATTGGTCACAATATCCAACAAGGCGAGTTGTAGCGACTGGTTATACGGCTGGATATGAATCAACTGGGAAGAACCCAGGTCACCCCCAATTTGGGATTACGTATTCAGGTGTAAAAGTAAAAAGAGATTTATATAGTACCATTGCAGCAGATACAAGTGTATTTCCGATTGGGACAATTCTTTTCATCCCTGATTATGGATTTGGAGTAGTTGCTGATACTGGTTCAGCAATTAATGGAAATAAAGTAGATTTATACTATGAAACAGTACAAGATGTCTATAGCCAATGGGGAAAGAAAACACTAGATGTATACATAGTAGAAATGGGTAAAGGTAAATTAACAGAAGAGACATTAAGTGCATTGAATGAAGAAGAATCGATGCAAGTATTCCGTCAACAGTATACGAAGGCAGAAAATAAATAAGCAAAATACATCACACATAATCCAAAAGGATGTCCTAAAAAGACAGTATTCCAAGCAAATGTACATAACTTGTTTGGAATACTGCCTCTAAGGCATCCTTTTTTATATAATTACTTTTATAAGTAGGAGCTGTTAATAAATAAGCATATGTAATAGCAGCGTTAATAAGATGCCCGTTATTCCTCCGAAAAACACCTCTATAGGTTTATGTCCCAATAATTCTTTTAATTCTTTTCTTTTTTCTTGTTCTGGTTTGTTTTGCCATCCCTTTGCATCATTTAAAAATTTATTAAAATCGTTTACTAAGCGATTTAAAACGATTGCTTGTTCCCCTGCTTGCCTTCTTACACCAGTAGCATCAAACATGGTGATAATGGCAAAAATCGCTGCAACAGCAAAAATCGGTGAATCCAACCCTGTTTGAAGAGCAATAGCAGTTGAAAGGGCAGTTACAGCAGCTGAATGAGAGCTTGGCATGCCTCCAGTACTAGTTAACAGAGACCAATCAATTTTTTTGGTAACAAAAAAAGTAATCGGTACTTTGACAAATTGTGCGAAAAAAATTGCAATTAGGCTCGCAAATAAAGGGAAGTTAGCTAGTAATTCCATAAATAACACCTCATCATTTCTGTTGTAGAATCTGTACTTTTAGTATGTATACCTTATTTAACGCATTACTAATCTTTCATAATAAGGAATATTAATGGAAATAAGGAGGTAGACAGTGGAGCATAGAAAATAAAGAGTGGAATGATTTTTCTCTGTATTTATTTTTTCTGCGCGATTGAGAGAAGAAAATGTATTCCATTTTTTAAATTATTGAGGACAGCATTATCCTTGCTTATAAGGAATGTTTCCACTTATCTTATTATAACATAACCAAATATCGTGCTTTCTACTTAAAATCGAAAAAAATCCGTTAATATTTTAAGGTTGAAAGGAAGAAAAGTAATTAGGTATACGAAATGTTGTATAAATTCGTTATAATAAAGGAAGAAATAGAATGGAGGAATGGAAATATGTTTTCTTATCACAAAGAATGGGATTTTCAAAATAACCATGAAAGTATTATTGTCGGCCTTTTTGACAAATCTATTAAATTAGAAGGAAAGCTTCAGCAATTAGATGAACTTTTTGATGGAGAGTTAACCACTCTAGTAAAAGATGGAGATATTTCAGCAAAGAAAAAATCCATTACTGTTATACATACTTTTGGGAAAATTGGAGCAAAACGAATTATTTTTGTTGGATTAGGAAAAGAAAAAGAGCTTTCTTTTGACGAACTTAAAGAAATATTTGGGGCAACATTTAAACGTATTACAAAAGAAAAATGGGTGGAAACGGCCATTTATTTAGATTCCTTTGTTACGGAAGAAAATGAAGCAGAGGATGTTGCTCATGCATCTAGTGAGGCATTTGGTCTAGCAACCTATGAATTTGTCGGCTATAAGCAAAAGTCAAATGAGCCAGAAAAGAAGATAGAGGAAATAACGGTATATAGCAACGCGGAAGAAGAGGCAGTTTCGGCAGCACTTACAGTAGGGTATGTGTATGGACAGGCGACAAACTCAGCACGTACACTCGTTAATCTACCAGGCAATATGTTAAAAGCTACAGATTTAGCTAATTATGCATTAGAATTAGCAGGAAAATATGGATTTGAAGCAGAAATTTTAGAAAAAGAAGATATGCTAAAGCTTGGTATGGGTGCACTCCTTGCAGTTAACCAAGGTTCAACAGAGCCACCTAAAATGATTGTGCTGAAATACCAGGGAAAAGAAAAGTGGGAAGATGTAATAGGCTTAGTAGGAAAAGGAATCACTTTTGATACAGGCGGCTATTCTATCAAGACAAAAACAGGTATTGTCGGCATGAAAACAGATATGGGTGGAGCAGCAGCTGTCCTTGGTGCAATGGAAGTTATTGGTGAACTAAGACCAGAACAAAATGTTGTTGCAGTAATTCCATCGACTGATAATATGATAAGCGGCCATGCATTTAAACCAGATGATGTTATTACATCGATGAGTGGAAAAACGATAGAAGTATTAAATACAGACGCAGAGGGACGCTTAGTTTTAGCAGATGCGGTAACCTATGCGAAACATCATGGCGCTAATTATCTTGTTGATGTTGCAACGCTCACTGGTGGTGTAATTACGGCACTAGGTATGGAAACAACAGGGGCAATGACGAACAATGAATCTTTATTTGAAAAAGTGTTAGAAGCTTCTTATGAAGCTGGAGAGCAAATGTGGAGACTACCTATATTTGAAAGCCATAAAAAATTGGTACGTAATAGTCCAATAGCTGATTTAAATAATTCACCAGGAGGTGCTGGCCATGCGATTATGGGTGGCGCATTTATTGGCGAATTTGCAGAAGAAACTCCATGGGTACATTTAGATATTGCTGGAACTTCTACACAAAGTAAAGCAACAGATTTAGGCCAGCCAGGTGCAACTGGTGCAATGACAAGAACCCTTGCGCTATTTGTAGAAAGATTTGAAAGTACGAAATAACAATAGCAAAATAAAAATAAGCAGCAAAAGAACCCCGTCCATTTTTAGTGAGGGGGTTCTTGGCTTATAATTAAATGGGAGTACTATGAATTCTAAGCCAATTTTCCATTGGTTCTGGCATATGTGAATGTGCAACGAGACCTGCATGACCTCCTTCAAATAAAACAAAGGATTTATCTTTGCTTGAGACAAGATTCATGATTGGTTCACAGAGGGAACTTGGAACAAGGGGATCATTCTTTGTTGAAAATACGAGAAGATTGGATTCGATTTTTGATAAATTAACTTCTTCTCCATGAATGGTTAATCCACCCTCAATCATTTTATTGTCCCTTACAAAGTCGTTCATAAGTTGCTTAAGTGTTGCTCCGGCAACTGGAATGTGATCCAGTGTCCATTTATTCATCCTTGCCCATTTTTCCGTGTAGTTTTTCTCCCCAGAGCGATTTAGAAGAGCTAAATAATGACTAAAGGACACAGGTGCCACAAGCAGCCTAGTCCCGTATTTTACCGATTCTGGAGGAATAACTCCCATTTTATCAATAAGTTTATCAAAGTGTAATTCCTCTTCGCGAAGTGCTTTTAGCCAATTATCGTAATCTGGAAAAGCAGAAAAATCGATTGGAGAAACGGCAAGGACGAGATTTTTTATATTAGCATTATCTAATGCGGAGAATATAGTAGCAAGTGTACCTCCTAGACAAAAGCCAATGACGGTGAAGGAATCTGAGTCTGCATGTCGCATTGCCCGATTGAATCCTGGTTGAATATACTTTGTTATATAATCATCAATTGTTAGATGGCGATCTTCATATGCTGGTATCCCAAAATCGATTAAATATGCATCATATCCTGCATTATTAAATGCCTCAATTAAACTCATGGAAGGGCCTAAGTCGAGAATATATGGTTTATTGACAATAGAATAAATAAGATAGATAGATTCTTTGAATTTTCTTTTTTTGGAAGGGTAGTACCATAATGTCGCTTTATTTTTTTTCCATATTGCATACCTTTCTGTTTGTCCAACAACTGGGTCATATGATAATGTATGAATAAAATTTGCTAGATTTTTTTTTGCCATAATTATATCGCCTGATTAGGAAAAGTGGAGTGGCTGATTTCATCTTTTTGTAATTCTAATTGTTGTTTTGCTTGTGATAATTCATATTGCAGTGTGGAAATTCTTTGTTCTTGTTCTGTCATTTTATTTGATAACTGTAAGGAATAATCATCGGATGGACTAAAGCTTAATTGCTCTATTAATTGCTTTACTTCTCTCATCATATTAGTCAATTCATACAATTGATCATCAAGATTATCAATTTTCTCTTCTGATTGAATAATTAATTGGGTAGCATTTGCTAAATCTGTTTTGGTAGGAAGATTGATATAATTACTTAATTGTTCTGAGTAGTTTTGAATCTGATCAAGCTTGTTTGTTAATGGGTTTGTTTTTGTACTTGTAAAATCAATGATAGACATTTGATTTAAACTATTTTTGATTCGGTTATTTATCCGATATTGCAGTAGGTTTCCACCTTTTTTTAATAACTCATAAAAGTCGATTGTAACATGAGCCATTTTCTTATCCCTCTTTCTTTTCTTTTTTTGAACATCTACAGAAGCTTTTTACAGTATGGAAGAAAGTCCACCATCAATAGCGATAATTTGTCCAGTGATATAATTAGATGCTTCTCCTGATAAAAGAAGAATGATTCCGTCTAAATCATTTAGTTTACCTAAACGTCCTGCTGGAATTTTTGCACTAATTTGCTTTTTATGATTTTCGAATACTGTCGTTATTTTTGTTGGAAAAAATCCTGGGGCAATCGCATTTACTTGAATATTGTATGGTGCTAATTTAATTGCTAATTCTTTTGTTAACGTAATAAGAGCCCCTTTACTAGTGTTATATGCTATCGCGTCTAATAGCTGTGGTGGTGTCCCGCTAAATGCCGTAACAGAGGAAATATTAATGATTTTGCCGTGGTTTTGTTCTGCCATTTTTTTAGCGACTGCCTGTGAAAATAAAAAAGTCCCTTTAACATTTACATCGAGTACATTGTCCCATTTGTCCTCAGGGTAATCTAAAAAAGGCGCAATCCAAGAAGTGCCACTGTTATTAACTAAGATATCAATTGTTCCGAATTTCTCGATTGTTTTACTAATAACCTGTTCAATATCCTCTTTTTGGGAAACATCGCAAGACAGGGCTAACACATTAATTCCTTTATCCTGTAATTTAGCAGCTGTTTTTGCACATTGCTCTACATTTCTAGAACAAATGACGATATTTGCCCCTGCTTTTCCTAATGTGTCTGCCATTTGTTCTCCTAACCCACGACTACCTCCAGTAATGATTGCTGTTTGATTCGTTAAATCAAATAGTGAATTCATTTTATTTACCATTCCTCCTGCTACATCTATTCCATATAGTATAGACAAGCAATGTCCTAAGGGTGAATAAATTGATGGATTTACCTATGCCTAACCTGTATCTCACTTTAAATGTTCGTCTACATGATTTAGTTAAATTAGAGAGAATTCATGTTAGAAGAAATTTAGCTGTTAAAGGCAATAGCCCAGTCCAAAAAGGGGACATTCGCATAGAAAATAGAGTAGAGAGAAAAAAGTATAAAGAGAGTGGAGGTAATTGCGAATGATGCACGGTTATCCATATCGATATCAATATCCGCAACAAGATTCAAGAGTTTGGTTTGCAGCACCATTTGTGGGTGGCTTATTAGGAGGAGTTCTAGGAGGAGCTTTAGTAAGACCTAGACCGTTCTATGGTCCAGTACCATATGGACCTGTTCCGTATGGACCAGTGCCTTATGGACCGTATCCTTATTACTAAAAAGCAAATTTGAAATTTTATACATGTTTGTAAAGACGATTTAGTGTGACCTGGTTTTTGATTCTTTCAGTCTGCACCTATAAGCAGTCTGAAAGAATCCATTAGCAAAAATTTTTTACCGCCATCTTAATTGAACAGATAAAAAGCAGCAATTGGGAGGATTATTTTTGTGATCAAAGTTTAATGTTAAGCCATCTGGATTATAGGAAATTTTAGGTGTTTCCTTCATACCAATAGATTTAAATAATTGTTCCATTGTATCTGTTTTAGATAATTGGGCTGCACTCATTATGTTTTTAGAGAATTCGTAGGAATTAGCTAACTGCTTTATACAGGCTTCGGCATCGGATAAAAGATTTAATGTGTCTTTAGCAGAATCAATAAACTTAGCAGGATTTACTTCAGGAAATTCACGAAAATAGATAGGATAATGAAGATATGGATGGAATGCTGCAGGAGTATACGTATTGCGGTGATAAAAAAGGGCTTGGTACATACTGGACATTCCTTTCGTACAGAATAATCAATCATTTCACTTCTTAAAGCCTATTCTTAATAGAAGTAAAATATGTATCGAGAGAAAAATAAAGACTTGAGATCATTTACAGGTTAAAATAACCGTTCATGATTTCAAGTCTTTATATAGTCTTTTCTTATATTCATGGGAATCATGGTATAATTAAATGCCTGTTCCCTATGGATAAGTCAATCATGGATTAAGCCTTGCTTCCTGTATCTTAGGAAAGCTAATTCCACGCCATACGTCTTACTTAAAAGTTGTGGCGGTGTTCGATTAGGTCAATTGTTCCGAGCACGATGTGGGCTAGTCCAAAACCGAACACTGTATTGGAGATCATCGAATCAATTTTTCGATTTTGCTTCATTACCATTCCGGCTGTTGTAACAGCTGTTCCAAGGACAGTAGGGATTAATCCTTCACGAATATGCGTCATTTTGTGGCACTCCTCTAATGGATTTGGTCCTAAGAAAGGACTTGATTATTATTCGCTATTAGTTCATTGTTTACCCTATCCTAAGCAACAGTTAGTAATGGGAAATGATGGACTCATTTTTCCCTTGCGGCTGCCTCTTTTGCCTGTTTTAAATCATCTCTAATTGTTACATCCGCCATTGGTATTTTACTATTATATGCAGCACGAATAATAAGCTGTCCTGCAACTGGAGAAGTTAAGAAAATAAAAGCAATCGCAAGAATTAAGCGAGAATTAAAAATTTGTTCTGCCTGAAAAAAATAAAGACATACACCAAGAAGGATACACATTACCCCTAGAGTTGCTGATTTGGACGCTGCATGGCTTCTTGTGTAAACATCTGGAAGGCGCAATACTCCAATGCTTGCAACAAGGCTTAACAGGGCTCCAAGGAGAATAAGAACAGCGATAATAATGTTAATGATTGTCTCGGTCATTTTCGATAATTTCTCCTTTCTCTAGATACTTAGAAAAAGCTACTGTCCCGATAAAAGCTAAAATACCTATGAGAAGAATAACTTCCAAAAAGGCTGACGTTTTTAATACTACTGATAAAATAGCAGTAATAGCTACTAGGTTTATTCCGATTGCATCAAGAGCAACCACTCTATCAGGAGTGGTTGGTCCCTTTACAACCCGATAAATAAATAAAATGGTTGAGATAGAGACGATAAATAAGGATATGTTCATGATAGTTTGGAACATTAAATACTCACCTCTTGTATGGCTTTTTCAAAGTTATGTTTGATACTACTAATCGTTGCCTCTTTATCACTAATATCCATGGCATGAATATAGAGAATTTTATTATCCTCTGAAATATCCACTACAAGTGTTCCAGGTGTTAGGGTAATTAGATTACAAAGTACAGTTATTTCCCAATCCTTCGTTAATTCCGTTTCCAATGCAAAAATTCCCGGTGTTACCTTCAGCTTTGGCTGTAGAATAACCTTTAATACTTCAATATTAGAAAGGATTAGCTCTCTCAAGAAGATACCTAAAAGCTTTAAAATGGAGACAACCCGGTATAAATAAAACTTATCTGAGAAAAATCTTCTTGTAATATAGATAAGAATCAAGCCAATTATGAACCCGATTAGAAACGTATCTGGAGCGAAGGAGCCTTTCAGAAACATCCAAATAAAACTGATAAGAAAATTTAATAATAATTGAAATGCCATCGTTATCACTCCTTTAATACAGCATGTATATAGTTTTCAGGCTGAAGCAGATTCTCAGCAGCTAAAGAAATATAGGGTGAAAGCACCTCTGCCCCAATTCCGATAAAGACAGAAAGAAGAACTAGTATACAGCCGGGTAATAAAAGTGTTCTTACAGGCTTTTTCATCACATTATCTGATTCTTCTCCCCAAAACCCTTTTACAAATATTTTAATGACAGAAAGTAATACAAAGAGACTTGATAGAACGACAATAAAGCTTCCAATATAATTACTTGCTTCAAATGCTCCTTGTATAATAAGTAATTTTCCGACAAAGCCACTTAGTGGTGGAATCCCTGCTAGACCTAGTGCTGCAAGGAAAAAGGTCCAAGCTAGGAGAGGATATTTTTTCATTAACCCACCCATGTATTTTAAATTGCTAGTACCAGTAATATAAATCATGACGCCAATTAATAAGAAGAGAGCTCCTTTTATAATCATGTCATGTAAAAGATAAAAAATGGATCCGGTAAGGGAAACAGCATTAAAGGTGGAGAATCCAAACAAGATTACCCCAATTGCAGTAACGATATTATAGATAATTATTTTTTTTACGTCGTTATAAGCAATAGATCCAATAGCCCCTAAAATTATGGTTATAAGGGAAAGAATGCCTAATAGCGAAAAGACGTAAGAATCTTCGTAAAAGAATAAGGAGTAAGTTCGGACAATGGAATAGACTCCTACCTTTGTTAATAATGCTCCAAATAATGCAAGAATAGGAATTGGCGCTGCATTATAAGAGCCGGGAAGCCAGAAAAATAATGGAAAAATAGCTCCTTTTAATCCGAATACGATTAGAAAAAGGACAGCAATTACTGTTAATATTCCAGCTCCTCCTATTTCGCTAATGCGCTCTGAGATAAAAGCCATATTTAATGTACCCACGACAGAATAAAGGTAGGCAACAGCTATAACAAAGAGTGCAGATGCAACAACATTTACAATTATATATTTTACTGTTTCTCTTAACTGGACTTTTGTGTTTCCAAGAACGAGTAGTACATAGGAAGCCATTAACATTACTTCAAAGAATACAAATAGATTAAAGATATCGCCAGTTGAGAACGCACCAATAACGCCAACTAAAAGAAATTGAATAATGGAGTAATAAAAGTAAGATTCCCTTTCTCTCTCCATTCCTTTAAAGGAATAAATGATGCAACAAAATGCAATAATGTTTGTAGTTAGCACAAGTAGTGCAGATACCATATCTGAAACAATGGTTATTCCAAAAGGAGCATCCCAATTACTTAAATTTACTGTTAGAATTCCATCATTTTTAATTTGTTCTATCATAGATAATGTAACAATAATGGAAACACTAATGCTTAATAAGGAAAAAATGCGTTGTAAAATGATTTTCTTATAGAAGAAAATCAAAATAATTCCCGTAAATAAAGGAATTAAAATTGGAAATAGAATTAAATTACTCATACTTTTTCCCTCTCAATTTCTCCATATTATCTGTCCCTAATTCTTGATAAGTTCTGTAAGCAAGTACTAATAAGAAAGAAGTAACCCCAAAGCTAATAACTATGGCTGTTAATATTAACGCTTGAGGTAAGGGATCAGCATAACTTTTTGCGTGCTGTCCCAATAGAGGGGCAGCACCCTTTTTAAGTCCACCCATTGTTAATAATAATAAATGAACCCCATGACTAAGAAGTCCTGTTCCAATAATAATGCGTAATAGACTCTTAGAAAGAATTAAATAAGTTGCACACATAAACAAAATTCCGATTATAAATGCCATTAAGAATTCCATTAGTCATCCTCTCCAATCGTTTGAATAATGGTCATTGTAACGCCTACTACTACTAAAAAAACACCGAGATCAAATAACGCAGCAGTATGAAGAGACGTTTCTCCTAATAAAGGCAAATGCACATGTTTATTAAAAAAATGCGTTAAAAATGGTTTGTTAAATAATACGGCAATCATACCTGTTAAGGTACTTATTAACAGGCCAATTGCAGCAACATAGATAAAATTTATCGGGAAGATTTTCTTCACAAATTTTATATCATAAGTAATAAGTAATAGAACGATTGCTCCACTTGCCATTAATCCACCTATAAATCCTCCACCTGGTGTATAATGCCCAGCAAAAAAGAGATCAACAGAGTATAGGAGTATCAGAAAAACAATGACTTTTGTGATGGTTTGTAAAACTAAATTATTTATTTTCATTTTTCTTTCCCCCCATTCTCAAGGTTATCATGGAATAAATACCAATTGCAGCAATGGAAAGCACCGCTATTTCAAAGAGCGTATCAAATCCCCTGAAATCAACTAAGATTACATTTACCATATTTTCTCCTGCCGCTTTTAAATACGTATTTTCCACATAATATTGAGAAATGGAATCGAATAGTTTTGTGCTATAGGAAGCAATTGCAATAAGCATAATAACGAGTCCTACTAACACAGAAATTACTGCATTGGACAATTTAAAAGGAATACTTTCTTTTTTTCGTGCGTTCCGTGGTAAATGATAAAAACATAGTAAAAATAAGGCGACTGATACTGTTTCAATTACCAATTGTGTCAATGCAAGATCTGGTGCCCGAAATACTACATAGAATAAAGAAACCGTATATCCGACTGCACCTAAAAGAATAATGGAAGTTAACCGTGATTTAGAGAACAAAATAGAAATAGCTGAAACAACAAGAACAAGTGACAAAACTACTTCATAGCCTCCAATTGGCGCAAGTCGAAGCGTATCAATTGTAAATCCATCCTTTGCAAATAAAGTATAGGATAGGATAAGGATAAAAAAGGTGAAGATATAAAATAAATAGGTTCGAAGGGAACCAGTCATATATCTGTTTGTCATCCTACTAAATAGATTTTCTGTTTCCCCAAATAATTTATCATATATCGAATTCCATATAACAGGAATAGATTGATAAATAACAGCCCATTTTCTAACAGTTAAATAAAGGATTGTCCCAAATACAATGACACCAATCGTCATAAATAGTTCTGGTTCGAAACCATGCCAATGATAGATATGAAGATCATATACGCCTCCGCCATAAATGGAAGTGATAGCAGGAGATAGAATGGTATTTGCTAGTAACCCTGGGAACAGTCCGAATACTAGAACAAGAGATACTAATACAATTGGTGAAATTAGCATACCCATTGGTGCTTCATGTGGCTTAGTAGATAATTTTTCCGGTTGATATCTCCCTGTAAAGGTTTTAAAGACTAGAATCATACTATACACGAATGTAAAGATGCTACCGATCCATGCGATAATGGGTAACAGAACTCCCCAAGTATCTAATTGAAACATATTGAATTCACGAATGTTCAACATGCTCGCAAAAAACATCTCCTTGCTTAGAAATCCGTTAAATGGAGGAATTCCAGCCATGGATAACGAGCCAATCAAAGCAATGGCAAATGTGATTGGCATTATTTTCATTAGTCCACCTAAACGACGAATATCTCTTGTCCCGGTTTCATGATCAACAATACCAACCATCATAAACAAACTACCTTTAAATGTGGCATGGTTGACAAGATGGAAGACTGCCGCTGCCGTTGCAACATAATAAACACTATCATTATTATAATGTGCTCCAGCAGCACCAATTCCTAATAAAGACATAATCATACCAAGCTGACTAATTGTTGAATAGGCAAGAAGTCCTTTTAAGTCCACTTGCTTTACAGCAAAGAATGAACCGTACAAAAGGGTGATAATCCCGACAAGTGATACAATCCAAATCCAATAACCAGAAACTGCAAATACAGGGCTTAAGCGTGCTACAAGATATATCCCAGCCTTTACCATCGTAGCGGAGTGCAAGTAGCTGCTGACTGGAGTTGGAGCTTCCATGGCGTCTGGTAGCCAAATGTGGAATGGGAATTGTGCAGATTTTGTAAAAGCACCAAGTAAGATACAAATCATAGCCAATATGAATAACGGATGGGAAATGATAGATTCTTGTTGGACGATAGTAATAATTTCTGAAATGGTAAATGACCCGGTCATAATATAAAGCAGGATTATTCCAGCTAATAAAGAAAGTCCTCCAAATACCGTAATTGCCATTGATTTAATAGCCCCATAACGAGAATTACTTCGATTATTCCAAAAACCGATTAGAAGAAAAGAAGAAATACTTGTAATTTCCCAGAACATATACAGAGCAATTAAATTATCTGATAATACAACTCCAAGCATAGCCCCCATAAATAAGAGAAGATACACGTAGAATTGATTAATCTTTTCTTTGTTTTTATCCAAATAATAGATGGAATAAAGAATGACAAGTGCGCCAATTCCAGATATTAAAAGAGAAAATAGCATTCCAAGACCATCTAATTTTACTGAAAAGTCAATACCTAATGATGGAATCCATGCAATCGATTCTGTTTTTGCCTGTAAATTGGACGTCGCTCCAATATTGCTACAGAAATAAATAAACAGTAGAATGGGCAGTGGTAATATAAACCATCCCGTATGTACTTTTTTCATCAATTTATATGCAATAGGAATCAATAGAGTGTATAAAAATGGTGAAAGTACAACCCAGTGAAGAATAGACAAATTAAACCCTCCTTAAACAAAATCTAAATAAAATGACTTTGAAAATGAATGAACATGATAAAGTATAACGCAAAAAAAACCGCTATGCACATAGGAAACTTGAAAATTATTGGACAATTAACTTTGCTATTAAATAGGAAGAAACAGGTCTAAAACTGCAAAAAAATTTTTTTGTTTTTTTGTGTAAAACACCCACCTTTTTGCTCAAACTAATGGAGAGGTGGTTAAATAGATGAATATAAAACCAAAAATATGTATTTCCATTTGTATATTTTCTTTTTGCCTCTTAGTAGGGATTTTCTTGAATAGCTTTCAAAAAAGAGAATTTTATTCATTAGATGAGCTCTTACTTCTAGAAGATGAAGACTCCCTTTTTCTAGAAGAAACGATGGTTCCCTTTCAACCTAGAGAATATATACGCAAAATAGCAGTAGAATAAAGCTTTAAATAAGAGGGACAGCCTTAATATCAGGGGTGTCCCTCTTTTATGTTTTACATTGCCTAAAAAAATATGTGTAGGAAGAAGATTTTTTAATGGGTCATTCGCGAGGAAATAATTGCTGAGTGAACTGGTATAAAAAGTCTTGAAAAAAACTCCCGAAAAAATACAGAAAATTAAAAAGGTTAAGTGATATTCTGTTATAATAAAAGTAGATAAATATCGGAATCAGCTTAAGGATAAACAAAAAATGGAGATATTCTTCAAAAAGGAAGAACTGCTAAAGACGCACGATTCATGTGAAATATCGATGAAAAAGAAGGTGAAAGAATGGAAAAGCAACAGTATTTATTTATTGACTTTGAATTCACCATGCCAGAGAAAAGTATTAAGTTTAAGGGGTTTTATCCTGAAATTATTGAGGTTGGTATCGTAGCCGTTGTAGATGATTCAATAAGGGAACAGTTTTCTTCTTATGTAGCACCCCGTAAGTTTTCAACACTCTCAAGGAGATGCAAATCTTTTCTACATATTTCACAAGAACAAGTAAATAATGGGATGTCATTCAATGGTTTAATGAAAAAACTGGAGAAAGTTTGCGCAGGATATCAAAATACCATTGTTACATGGGGAAATATGGATATGAAAGTGCTGAAGGATAATTGTCAGAAAGCACACATTCCATTTACGCTTCATTGTAAGGAAGTAGATTTGTCCATGGAATATAAGCGCTTTTTTGGAGATAAAAACCAAACGGGCTTATGGAAAGCAGTTAGGGAGTATGGGAGGGAAGGAACAGGAAAACATCATCGTGCGCTAGATGATGCATTAACCACATACCATATTTTCAAACTTGTGGAACAAGATAAAAAATATATGGGGAAGTCCAATCCACCAACAATAGGAGATTTAATTGACATGTCCAAATTACTTAATAAGTTTGCTTAAAAAAGACGAAGATATCATTCCTCGTCTTTTTTTATTTGAACTTCTATTGTAATGCTTAAGATAACTTATAAAATTCTGCATTAAGTATTTCTAAGTTTTTCAAGCTTAGCGCAGCAAATTCTGAATCGTCTTTTTGAAGCTCTTGACGCATTTTTTCTAAAGCTACTTGCAAGGATTGGTTATAAGCGGGGATTGTTTCCTCCGAATATAGCTTAACCATCTTTTTGGGAGCATTCATTTGTTCCCGATAGGAAAGTGCTTTTCGTTCATGAAAAATCTCTACCATTGCTTCTTTCGGATGATGTAAATCTCCCTGCATTGGATGTTTTAATACAGCAAGTACACGCACTAAATAACTTTGTGGTCGTATATCTGTTATTTCCCCTATATATTTTCCCGTTTTATAAAAGGCGGTCACGATAGAACCGATAGGTAGTTCTGACAAGAAAATCCCTCCATCTGCTATTTCCTTTTATAGTATCATAAATAATCTTTTTTTGATAAACGAGAATAAACTGCATATTAGTGAAGTTTTTTCAAATACTAATACCAAACCGTCTATGGAGGAAGAAAGATGAAAAAACTGTGTTTATTGGCGATTATTCCCCTTTTCCTATCCGGTTGTGCGGCAGGTGAAGTTACAAAAGTAAAAGTAGTCATGTATAATGATGTGGGCGATTCTTTAGGAACAATCGAGCTACAAGAACAATCGGCAGGAGTGAAGTTAGCACTTGATTTAAAAGGCCTAACTCCAGGGATTCATGGTATTCATATTCATGAGACAAATAAATGTGATGCCCCTGATTTTAAATCTGCAGGAAATCATTTTAATCCAGACAATAAAGAGCATGGATTGCTACATCCAGAAGGTGCCCATGCAGGTGATTTACCTAATATTTTGGTGAAAGAAGATGGCACAGTAAAAGCAGAGCTTATGGCGCCACAAGTAACACTTAGAGATGGTAAAACATCATTGTTTTCAAAGGAAGGAACTTCTATTGTTATTACAGAACAACAGGATGATGGAATGACACAACCAGCCGGTGATTCTGGTGAAAGAATTGCATGTGGTGCTATAAAGAAGAAATAGAAAAAAGACGAGGCTGAGACAAAACTAAATAACTAATCTTTAAAGACGAACAATCTCTAATTCAGCTCTTAAATATAGTCAAGTGTAAAACTAAGTCGTTCCATTGCGCTACAGACACTCGATGCGCCGGGGAGGAAGCTGAGCCTCCTCGCTGCGAGCGCACTGAAAAAGTCTGGTTCTCCACATAAAATGAGGTTTTATTTATTTGAAAGCGAATAATAAGTTGGTTTGGAGAGGCGTCCGCTCGACTCCTACGGGAGATGTGAGAAAGTCCGAGACCCTACAGGAGCGTGAGCTGTGAAGCGGCTCGGCGCTCGCCCCAATGAGTCATGTGGGCACCTCGGAAAACAATTTACACATCTAAGTTTAAAAGGCAGTTACGGCCAATCATCAATAGCTATCAGTTTTTCAGTGCCCTCCCTTGCTGCACTGCGGGGTCTCAGCCTTTCCTCTATTTCCCGCAGGAGTCGAGTGTCTTCCGCTCCATTCCACTTCATTTTTTAAACTTTATTCCAAACCAACAAACACGAACTTTTATGTATATTAACTACATGAAAGTTCGTGTTTTTTATTAGTTGAAATGCTTATGTCACAGCTTCGTCTTTTTACTTGGAATAAGCTTTTTATCCCAATCTTAAACTTCAGTAAGACTAGCCCCTCTCGACTTAGAAGAACTCGAGATAGTGTTAGTCTTACGTCCGTAAAGTAAGGATGGTTCAACTAACCAACAGCAGGGAAATGTAGACAACTCACTGATGGAAGTTTGAGTTTATCCTTACCTATTGAAATGTTTGTATAAGAATAAAGATATTTAATGAAACAATTAAAATAGCCATTATCCACGATATTACCGTAATCCATTTTGTGTTTACTAGACTTCCCATAATGCGTTTTGTACTAGTAAACATTATTAACGGAATAAGAGCAAAGCCGATTCCGAAAGATAAGATTACTTGGCTTGCAACAAGTGCAGTAGTTGGATTAATGCCAAGTGCAATGATGGCAATAGGTGGGACCATCGTAATGACCCTTCTTACATAAAGCGGAATACGAAAATGGATGAATCCCTGCATAATGACATCTCCGGACATTGTACCAACAGATGAGCTAGATAGTCCTGCGATTAATAATCCTAAACCAAATAAAGTGGCTGAAATAGGACTAACTAATTCTCCAAAATAATGAAAGGCTATATCTAAATCTTCCACAAATAATCCATTTTTATGGAACAATGCACTGGAGACGATGAGCATTGCCCCATTAATAAACCCTGCAATCAACATGGCAATAAGAATATCGATGAATTCAAAACGAAAAATTTGTTTTTTCTCTCTATCTGTTTCACCAACAATCCTTTTCTGTGTTAATGCAGAATGTAAATAAATAGCATGTGGCATCACGGTTGCACCTAGTATCCCTGCTGCTAAAATAACGCTATCTATCCCATCGAATTGAGGGGTAAATAACCCGTGGAATAAAGATGAAACATCTGGCTTTGCGAAGAACATTTGAACGATAAAAGAAAGGACCACAATGAATAGCATGGCGGTAATGCCTGCTTCTAAGGAACGATACCCCCGTCGTTGTAATTCAAGAATAGCAAAAGAGCCGACTGCAGCAATAAGACTTGCTTCTAATAAAGGGATACCAAAAAGAAGATATATACCGAGTGCTGCACCGATAAACTCTGCTAAATCAGTTGCCATAATGACAAGTTCGCCCTGTATCCATAATCCGATAGAAACTGGTTTTGGAAACTCTTCTCTTGCGACTTCAGCTAAGTTTTTTCCTGTAGCAATCCCCAATTTTGCTGACAATGATTGAATAATTAATGCCATGATGTTGGAGAAAAGAATAACCCATAATAATAGATACCCATATTTCGAGCCTGCAGCAATATTTGTTGCAAAATTTCCAGGATCAATATAGGCAATCGCAGCAATAAAAGCTGGACCTAAAAACGGGAGTATTCTTTTTAAGCCTTTAACATCTTCGCCTAATATACTTTTGGCAGATTTAGAATGAATATTTTCTATTGATTGATATTTTCGCATTTTTTCACCTGATTTTACTTTGGTTTAAAAAGTTTCATCAACGCAACTTTTATATAAAAGATATTCTTAAATTAGAAAATTGTCAATCTATTTATATAATTTATTATAGGTAATTTTTTGGAAATAATGAGAGGGGATTATTGGAAGCCTTTGTAAAGCGCTTTTTCTTTCATAGCGGTTAGATAGGAAGGATAAAAAAATCCTAGCTGAATAGTCAGCTAGAATACCTAAAAAGCATATTATTGTACTTCTTGAGCACCGGTTACTTCTCCATCAATTACAGCAGATGCTTTGAATTCATCACTCTTGTAATAAACATTACCATCTACTTTTGCAGTAGCATCAACAGTGAAACCATTAGCTTCTACATAAACATCTCCTGCAAATGTACCACCTTGAATTTTGAAGTTTTCACTTTGCACTGTCATTTTAGGAGCAGTTAATGTGAAAGAATCAATGATGTTATGATCGTCATCTTGTGTATAAAGGGCAAGTTTACGGTAAATGTCTTTAGCAGCATCCCCTTTATCGTGGAATTCTCCTGCTACAACAATGTCACTGTCTACTGTTAAATCTTGAAGTGTTGCAACAATCCAAGTTCCATTTTCACTTAATGCACTTGTTAATGCATCGGCTTCATTTACGATAGATGCAGTTGTAACTACATCAGCTGACTCTTCAGCCTTTTCTTCTTTTGGTTCTGACTCTGTATTCCCACAAGCTGTTAAAAGTGCTCCTGCTAAAATAGAAGCAAGTAAAACTTTTGGTGTAATTTTCATGATTGGTTCCCCCTATATTGTCTTGGTTTATGTGAATGGATTCACAATACAACATTATATTAACACATACACTGTAGTTATAGAGAGGGGAGGTGTGTCCAATTTGTGAAAGAAATAAGGTGAAAATGTGACTTTATTTTAATAGTCTGAAAATTACATCACCACTTAAACGGCAACAAAACGCAGCCACAAACTTAGGAGAATATGAGTAATATTTGTGTGTGTTCAACTGTCTGTATAGATATGCATGGTTCGTTTCTTAAAATCTGTTTGGAAAGAACAAAAAAATCAAGCGAGCTACGATATAATGGAAAATATCCAGTGTAGCCCGCTTGATCTTTATTTATTTATTTATTTATTTCATCCATTCAGGCTTTCCGAAGCCTTCAAATTCTTCATCAATAACTTTTTCGAATTCAGGTGATTCAACAGCTGCTTTAATATCTTTAGCAAATGTAGCATCTAAATCTTTTGTATTAACAACTACACGGTTACGATATTGATCCAGCATATTTTCTAGTTGTAGTGCATCCAATAAATCCATTTTAGCTGCTAGTGCGAAGTTACCAGGAACAGCTGATAAGTCTACACTGTCAACAGCGCGAGGTAGCTGTGCTGCTTCAATCGTTTCGAATTTCAGATTTTTAACATTATTTGTCACATCTTTATCAGACACAGTTAATGGGTCTGCATCTTCATCAATTTCAATTAGACCAGCATCTTTTAAAATTAAGAAAGCACGAGCTGCGTTGGTAGGATCATTTGGAATAGCAATTGTTGCACCATCTGTAATGTCTTCCAAACTGTCAAATTTATTCGAATAAATGCCCATTGGAGCAGTTGGCACAGAAATTAACTCAGATATCTCTATGTTATTTTGTTCGGCAAAAGATTCCATGTAAATTTTATGTTGAAACAGATTTGCATCAATGCTTCCTTCTGCTAACGCATTATTAGGCTGTACATAGTCTGTGAATTCTGTAACTTCTACTTTATACCCTTTATCTTCTAGAATTGGTTTTATTGCTTTTTCCACCATATCTGCATAAGGACCAGATGTTGCACCTATATTAATCTCTTTTTTATCACCACTGTCGGCATTGTCTTTCTCTTCTCCACATGCACTTAGTACACTAAATGATAATAGTAATAGAATTCCTAAAAGTAATTTTTTCATTGTCTTTTCCTCCTAAGGTATATATGTTTAACGCTTATCCAGTGCTTTTGACAGTTTATCTCCGAAAAATTGGATGATTTGGACTAAGCAGATGAGAACAACAACAGTTGTAATCATTACCGTATTATCATAACGATAATAGCCATACTGAATGGCAAGGTCACCAACTCCGCCGCCGCCGACAATTCCTGCCATGGCTGAATAAGCAATTAAATTTATAATCGTAATGGTAATACCTTGAATGATTCCTGGTCTTGCTTCAGGTATCAATACTTGCCAAATAATCATCCAGGGCGATGCCCCAATAGCTACAGAAGCTTCAATTACCCCTTTATCAATCTCTCGAAAAGCTTGTTCCACTATTCTTGCAAAAAAAGGAATGGCAGCAACGGATAAAGAAACCGAAGCAGCAGTAGGTCCAATGGTTGTGTTTGTAATCCATTTTGCTAAAGGTAATAGTGCAATTAATAGGATGATAAATGGAATGGAGCGGACCATATTTACAACAAACCCTACAATATTTTTAATAATGGGATTTTCTAGAAATAATCCTTTATCTGTAACAAATAGAAGAATTCCTATCGGCAAACCCACAATAATAGCCACAACAATGGAAATACCAACCATATATAATGTTTCAAAAAAAGCAGAATTTAAATCAGGAAGTAATTCTATAATATAATGCCAATCAATACTAAGAGGCATGGTGGATCACCTCCACGTTTTTAGTACGACCTTTAATATACGCAATCGCTTTTGTAATTTCATCATCAGCACCTGTTAATTCCATAATAAAAATTCCAAGTGGGTTGTTTTGAATGTATTCAATCTTTCCATGAAGAATATTTCCTTTAACTGAATATTGTTGGAAAGCATCCGATATAATTCCTTCTTCTGCAATAACTCCTTGGAAGGTAACCTTAATAATTTTTCCTGTTCGTTCTTCTAATAGATGGCTTGGTAATTCAAATTGAAGAATGCTATTTACAAAACTTTTTGTAAGTTCTTGTCTTGGGTTAGCGAACATATCGTATACAGGCCCTTCTTCAATTACCTTTCCAGCTTCCATAACAGCCATGCGATCACAAATATCTTTTACAACTTCCATTTCATGGGTGATTAAAACGATGGTTAAGCCAAGTTCCTTATTAATTTTTTTTAACAATGCTAGAATTGATTTCGTTGTACTTGGATCCAGAGCAGAAGTTGCCTCATCACAAAGGAGAACGGTTGGGTTATTGGCAAGTGCCCTTGCAATCCCTACCCTTTGTTTTTGCCCACCACTTAATTGGGCAGGAAAGACGTCTTTTTTATCGGTTAATCCTACCATATCGAGTAGCTCTAGAACCCGGGTATGGATTTTTTTTGATGGTAAATTTGCCGCTTTAAGAGCGAAAGCGATATTTTCATATACGGTTTTACTACTAACAAGATAGAAGTGTTGGAAGATCATTCCTATTTTTAATCGAGCAGCTCTTAATTGTCTTTGATTCAATTTTGTTAAAGATATATTATCGATAATGATTTCGCCACTAGTAGGCTTTTCCAATAGATTAAGACAACGAAGAAGCGAGCTTTTTCCAGCACCGCTATAGCCTACGATTCCAAAGATTTCTCCTTTTTGTATGGATAAGGAAACATGGTCTACACCTATAACTTGTTCTTTCTTTGTGTTATATACCTTCACCAAATCGTTAATTTGTATCATTAGAAACTTCAAATCCCCCTTTACATGAACATTTTTCGACTATACTAGAATGTTAAAACCTCCTATAACATAAAAAAACTTCTTTCATTTGAAAGAAGTATCGTATGCATATAGCCGATCTTATCTTTCAGAATAAGTAATTCTGCAGGAGTTAGCACCTTCCTTTAGGAAAGGAGGTTGCTGGATGTCATCGGGCCTGTTCCCTCAATCTCTCTTGATAAGTAAATATGAAATTTTCACTAAATGAATAATAAAACTAAAATACTGAATTGTCAATATAAATTTACAATTTGCAACACACTAAAAGCTTGATTGGATCCCACTTTTTGAACTATGTTCTTTAAGTAGATATATGATAGAATGGTTTTTAGCAAAATGGAACAAAGGGTGACAGAATGAATAGTCAAGAAATGAATTTAGAATTTGTGCGTCTGTTAAATGAATGGGATCCCTTTTCAATAGGGGAAGGGAATTATGATACCGAAATTGCTGATATTCTACAAGCAATCCACGATTTAGATAAGGAAGAAGAGTTAGCAAATGCTATCCAAGCAATTTATGAATTTTCTTTTGAAGAAACGATTCCTTTGGAGAAGTGCTTCACAATCTCGAAAAAACTTATGACCATAAAACGTAGCGGCATCTGTTCACTATAAGGACAGGAAGATGTGTTTAAACAATCTTTATCTGGTCTGAATTCATTCTGTTGGCAAAGTTTAAACTTCGCCTTCGGGTGGATTCCTATCATTAATCCAATGGAAAATGTTCTTTACGCTACCTCTTTTAGAAGCAATGGAGATTAACTAAAAACGAAAGCCCAAAATTAAAAATGTACGAAAAGTTTAGGGATAATTTGATATAATGAGAATATTTCAAGGCGAGCAGGAGGATGAACATGAAATTAACAGAAAAAGAAATTGAGATTGCTGAAATTCTGGAAAAAGATGCAAGGGTATCGGACGAAGATATAGCAAAAATGATAGGTGTAGAGTTAGAAAAAACAAAAGAAATGATTACTAAATTAGAGACAGAAAGTATAGTTGTGCGCTATACGTCCATTGTTGATTGGTCAAAAGTGGAAGGTCATGAAGGGGTTACCGCCATGATTGACGTCAAGGTTACTCCTAAAAGAGGTGTTGGCTTTGATGATGTTGCACAAAGAATTTATCGATTCAAGGAAGTTAAGTCTCTCTATTTAATGTCTGGGGCATATGATTTATCGGTAATTATTGAAGGGAAATCCATGAATGAAGTGGCAAGATTTGTTTCCGAAAAGCTATCAACTCTTGATTCTGTAATTTCGACCACTACTCACTTTATTTTGAAACAATATAAGCATGATGGAACAATATTTGAACCTTCAGATGATGATAAAAGAATTGTGGTGTCACCATAATGAAGCAAACAAAAAGCTATATTGCACAGAAAGTAGAGGAAATGAAGCCATCTGGAATACGCAGATTTTTTGATCTAGCATCCAGTATGGAAGGAGTTGTTTCTCTCGGTGTAGGAGAACCAGACTTTGTTACTTCTTGGTCAACAAGAGAGGCAGCAATTTTATCACTGGAACAAGGATATACCTCTTATACTGCCAATCCAGGGCTATTAGAGCTTCGCGAGGAAATTAGTCATTATATGAAAAAAAGATTTTTGGTTTCCTATGAACCGACTTCTGAAATAATCGTTACTGTTGGTGCTAGTCAGGCAATAGACATCGCTTTACGGGCTATACTTAACCAGGGAGAAGAAGTTATTGTTGTAGAACCGTGCTTTGTTTCTTATGCACCATTAGTAACCCTAGCTGGGGGAGTGCCAATTCCTGTTCAAAGCTTAAAAGAGAATGATTTCAAAATCAAGCCACATCAGTTAGAAGAGGTAATAACCGACCGTACAAAAGCAATAATGATTTGTTCGCCGAATAATCCTACAGGAACAACCCTTTCAAAAGCTGAGTTAGTAAACATCGTGGAAGTTGCAGAAAAACATGATTTGCTTATTCTTTCTGATGAAATATATGCAGAGCTTTGCTATGATGAAGAATATACAAGTACAGCAGCAATAAATAGCGCGTGGGAGCGTACCATTCTTCTATCTGGTTTTTCGAAGGGGTTTGCAATGACTGGTTGGAGATTAGGGTTTGTGTGTGGACCAGAGGAATTAATCCAAGCGATGCTGAAAATCCATCAGTACAGTTTAATGTGCGCGCCGACAATGGCACAATATGCTGGACTTGAAGCATTAAGAAGTGGTCAAAATGATGTCGAAGAAATGAAGAAAAGTTATCGACGCAGAAGGAATTTTATTGTGCAATCTTTAAATGACATGGGGCTAAATTGCCATTTGCCTGGAGGAGCTTTTTATGCGTTTCCTGATATAACCGCAACAAAGATGACATCTGAAACATTTGCTGAAAAGCTATTGATAGAAGAGAAGGTAGCGGTTGTACCAGGTAGTGTTTTCGGAGAAAGTGGAGAAGGGCATGTTCGGTGTTCATATGCTTCCTCGTTACAACAATTGCAGGAAGCAATGAAAAGAATGAATCGTTTTGTAGAGAAACATACGCATTAAGCTAAAAAGAGGTGTTTTAAAAGAAAATCTTCACCATACATTATGTTGTGGATTTTCTTTTATGACACCTTTTTTTATATGAAACGTGTAGTTCAGTCATCATTGATAGTATGACCTAATGGGGTTTACTCGTACATTCAAGACAATAGATTACACAAATTATATAAGGGAATTATATTAGTGAAAATAGTATGAGTAAAATGTTTGTGGGAGAATAAATATCCTTTTTGTCTAGTTGGGGGACGCGTCCTCCAACTAGACAAAAAGGCCACCAAGCGAGAGCGCGGTAGCTGGAAAA
>NZ_JBQKKM010000063.1:0-23738 GCF_052116745.1 Niallia sp. Sow4_A1
AACTTGGTTTTACCAACTGAAAAAAATTTAAATTTCAGTTAAGGGGAGAAGTCTGCCTAAAAATAGGACATTTCCAATGGGAAATAAATTAATTAGATTTTAAAGGTTAGAGAATGTTCAATCTTATAAAAAGATAGAAAACTCTCACCTGCATTTTAGAAAAACGTGCATCTTTTAAAGTGCTATGAATATTTCAGGAATAACTATATTATTTTTCAACAACTTTATTATTTGTGTACAAAAAATTAATTATTGGTGGATTATTAGGCTATATTCATCCTAAAGTTTGGCTATCTTCACTTCATCAAACGTACGGAATAGTAGTTGATTTTCTTTTAAAATTTTATAAAGGAGAAAGGAAAAAGAAAGAGCTTAATTATAAAATATAAAGTTTAAAAAACCTTGGCTTTTGAAAAATCATATTCAGGGAATTACAAACTTTGCACCCACTAATAGAAGAAAGGAAGTCAGATTGTGTTTTCAAAAAAAACTAAAAATGCAGAAATAATTTTTACAATAGGAGAAACAAAAATAGCAACTAAAATTAATATTGAGAGTGCAACAGAAAAAGCAGATTTGAATGGAGATAAAAATAACCCAAACAAAGATATTAACCACATTTCATTAATAGTTAAGGCTTCAGATAAAATAAAAAAAGATTTAGGTATAGTAATTCAGGATCTCAATCCTTCAGTAGAAGTGCGTTATTTATAATAAATAACAAATAATTAAACAAAAAGGGTGATTTAATGTTTTTTGAACCAACCTTAGATCATACAATTATTCATATGAAAATCAAGTGCTTTAATAAAAGTTGTGATAATGTGATTGACTTTTCATATTCAGAGGATTTCTCTCCTAGAATGGTAGGCGAATGTCCGAAGTGTGGGACTGAGTATTCTCGTAAAATACATGGGTTAAAAGATTCTGAAATTATTAGTAGAACAGAGCAACCAGTTTATCGTTAAGTAAGTCAAAGTAACAACGAAAAAAATTACTTATGGATGTTACGTTCACGAAGTGACTTTATTGTACTTTTTAAACAGCTATTTTATTTTTAATCATCTTTATTATTTCTAAACAAAGGGAGCATTAAGTTATCACTTTAATGCTCCCTTTGTTATTTATTTCTCCTTTGATCAAGACGTTCTGCAGCAAGCTTAGCTTTTTCTCTAGATGTATTGATATAAAGCAAGGAAATGTCAGATTGTGTATGACCCAATTGGTTCATAATAAGCGGAATGTCTCCTCCTGTTTGTTCTGCTAAATTAGTAGCGTAAGTATGTCTTAATTTATGGGGGGCCATTCGTTTATCAAATGATTTGGTATACTTATAAACTATATTCTCAACAGCACGTGCAGTAAGAGGGAGTGTATCTCCCTTATATTGTTTAACAAATAGATACTGACTTTCCTCATTTCCTGCTTTATACCTTTCATTTCTTATAGATAGATAATCTAATACATCTAACATCGAAGAAGGAGTAACTGGAATAGTATCTTTCTTACCGCCTTTTCTAATAATACTTATTTCGTTATTTTTACTATCTATATCTTTAAGGCGTAATTCTATCAGTTCGTTTACTCTAATTCCGCTACCCAAAAATAATGAAATGATAGCAAAATTTCGTTCCTTGTCACGATTAAAGAACTTTAATTCTGAAGGGGAAAGAGTGTTTTCATATTCGTTTTTTATATACTCCAAAAAATTGAGATCTTCATTTCCTATAAAAATTTTCTCCGAAATCTTTCGTGCTCTTTCATTAAAAGTTTCCGAAACTTTCTTGATAGGAATTTTTTTCATTACATTTCGATGAAAGTAAGGTTCACCTTGTGTTCCTGAAACTTCTGCTTCAATCGTTAAATAATTGAAAAGCGAACGAAGGGAGGACTTATGCCTATTAACCGTTTTTGAACTTATTTTATGTGATTCATTTGCTTTCTCGTACTTTTTACGACTGACATATTTAAAGTAATCTTGTGCATCTGATAGGGGAAGGGATCCTAACAAGCTTACTGGAAATGTTTTTAAACTAGACCATTTGACCCTTTCATCAGCCATTAACCAAGATAAAAACTCCTTATAATCTCTAACATAATTGAATAGGGTAAGAGGGGAGCGATTATCCATTTTGGCTTCTACATATTCATTTATAAAGTCTGGCATTTCCTTTAGAAGTTCCTCTAGTCGCCTTTCATAATATTCATGTTGTTTTGTTATAGCCATTCGGCTCACCTCCAAACAAGAACATTTGTTCGTATAATACAATCTTTACGAACAATTTAAATTCTAAAACTATTTTATTTTTAAACTTGTTTAATACACTCACGATAGTACTTCTCAAAAAATCTCTCTATATCTTTATCTGTTAAACTTACCTTTTCAGAAGGATTGGAACCACTAGTAGTTATGTCATACATCAGATACACCATCTGCGGAGTATTCGGGTGACTATCTAGAAATTTCCCATGCCCTCTGAATAGCAAATAGTCTCCTATATATTCAACTATATCTCCGTAATAAAGCCATTCAACATCTAAATCGCTAAAGTTAAATTTTTCTACTACCGAAAGTGGTGGTAATGCTAAGCCTCTAAGATACGAATTGAGAGTAGCTTTTGGAATTTCTAATAACATAGCCATTTCTGATAAAGATAGACTATACTCTTTTTGAATTGCTTTTAACCGTATTGCTACCTTTTCTTTAATGGGCTTCATGTCTCTTTGAGGTATTGATTTCATTTAAATAATCACTCCCTGACGGATGATATACAATTGCACTTACTAACCCTTTAAAAAAATGCTGAACTAAATAATTTTTTGTTTTAGAATTGAAAATAGGATGCCAAAAATAATCATCATCAAAATTTTCTAGGTCTCGGGATAAGAAAAAAGGTAAGTTATGAATACCTTCAGCTACTTTCATTGAAAATTTACTAGAACGAAAGTTACCATGTTGACAATCCAAAATATATGTTTCAATTAGTGACAAATAGGCTTTCTTTTTTATATGTATTGGGAGAATCAATATTTCATTAATAAAATCAGAATAAGAAACTGATAAAATGTTCTTGATATTTTCTCTAGTTATTGTATTGTTTTTTTCTTCACATATCTTTTTTAATATATGTGAAAAGGATTCCTGTGTAATTTCATCTGATTTCTGTTTAACCATACTCACACTTTTCTTAAGTTGTGTTATTTTCCTATTTAATTCATTTGTACGCTTGATAAAATCATCTTCAAAAACATAATAATTCCAGAGGGATTCTATCACCGTTAATGCACTCGAAATCCTAGCAAATAATTCCTCATATGTTTCTTCACTGTTTTGTCTTTTATATAGATTTACATTACTTACAAAATCTGCTTTTTCTATTTTTTCACTCCATTGAGCATAATCAGCTACTATGAAATCTACTTCTCTCTCAAACCTTGATAAAATTTTGTAAAAATATTGCATATTTGGTTTTCTACTAAACAAACTAACTATTTTAGTCATTTTTTTCATCTCCTTTTTAAATCATTGAAGTAATAATAATAAAAAATGAAGTTACATTTATAACAGATGGCAGAGGAACATCTTCTATTACTTTAAGAATTAAATATTTTATCTTTAGCCTTATTCCAGCTGCCAAAACGTTGTTCATAGACTTTGGAAGAGGGGAGATTATTAATTTTAGAATAAGTTGTCCATTGACTAATAGTTGTGAAAACTTTGTTGTGTTTTAAAGCAATATTTACTAGTTCATCTTCTTCATAATATCGTTTTCTAACAGATGAATTGTTAAAAATCACTTTCTTAGCGTTGTTCCATGAAGAAAATATATAAATGTAAACTTTGGAAGAGGGAAGACCCTGTACTTTACTAAAATCATTCCAGTTTCTAGCTGTAGTAAATTCCTTTTTATATGTTTCAGCGAATTTTATAAGATCTTCTTTGGTATAATCAGATAAGAATGGATTATAAACTTCAATGTTCGGAAACAATTCCTCTTTAGCCTTATTCCAACTCCCAAAATAATATGAAAATGTCATTGCTCTTGGAAGATTATTCTCTTGAGCATGCTGATTCCAGGTTGAAACTGATGAAAAATATGCTGCATTCTCTTTTGCTACTTTAATAAGATATAATTTATCATATTTCAAATTTACCACCATCCTAGATTTCTCATTCGAATATCTGATTTGAACTCATAAAAATATGAACATAATTTTCAAAGTCTACTTCAATTAATTCTGGAGAATTTGACCATTCAAAGTATTTAATTTGCGTAATAAAACGATAAAATTTTTCATTTAGAAGCAACTTCATAACTAGATTATTTTTTTCTCTAATTCTCTTGGAAGTAGGGGAGTCGTTGCGAATTATAGTACGTACCATACCTAAAAGAATATCTATTGATTCAATACCAACTTCTTCTTGTTTTGAATAATAGTTAGATTCTTGGATAGTAAAGTGTTCACCTCTATAAACAGATTGTATATTCAACTGTTCAAAAAGTTGATTTCTTAAATCGTAATTTTTATTTTGATAAGTGGTATCATGTTCTATATAAATTTGAGTATTTAAGTGAACATGAGAACCATATTTTCTTAAAAGTCCATATATTATCCTTTCAGGAAATTTCATATAAATTGTTTGATCAGCAATATTTTCATAAACATTTTTGATTTTTTTGGAAATTTCCTCAATCTTTGACTGGTTATAAGAAATAACATTCATTTTCAATAGGTATTGGTGTTCTAGCAATGTCAATATTATTTTCCAAATTATATTTCTCTCTGTACTATCACCTCCATAGGCAGTCCAATGAATTTCTTTTTTTCTTATTAATTCATTTAAAGCAAGTACTTTAGGCGAGTTATAATAAGACTCTGGAATTGCTAAACCGCCCATTAAATGAGGTTTTGTTTGATTTTTACCGCTTTCATCAAAAAATATTTTTAAATTTATACTCCCAAAGTCTCTTTCCATAAAATCCCTCTTTACAATTTAATTATAATCATGCATAATAATATATAAATCATTAATTTTGGGTATAGTAATACATAACTTGTTGCGCCTTTAAATAGCGACACGTTATTTATTACTTGGTGGAAGTACTCACTGCGCCATTGAATCAGCGGTGCGTAGTTCCCATACCTATAATAAAAAGGATTAGAATATTGATTATTCTAATCCTTTTTATTATACCAAACATACATTCTGATTTCTATATATTTATTCGTAAAATTTGTATTATACGAATAATTAAAACAAAAAAATCTCCCCCCCCTTTTTCAATTGACGAGTGAAACAAATATACTGAATCTTATAATCCTGCAATACCAAATAATAAAACAGTAAATATCACTCCAAATGACTTCATTTTCTTACTCATAAAATAATGAATATGCATTTCTTTTCTTAAAAGTTAAACATTTCTTTATATTCCATATCTAATTGATATTCCGCATTGGATAAAAAGTAAATAATATTTAGGATTTCATTTTCTGGTGTATCATAATACTCGCTAGTAATGATTGAATTGTCCGAGAAATCAAAGGAATAGAGATTTTTTTGAAGCTGATAGAATACGAGATTTACTGAATAAAAAAGGTTATTAATAGAGGATACTTCTCAAGGGCCTCAGAATTTGAGTGATAAAAAAATAAATAGATAAATAAAAAATAATTTATTCGTTTATTAAATGTTTTAGGAGAGTTATAAACGTATAAGAGCCTTGTCACATAAGCAAGTGTAGGAAGGCTCTAACTTATATAATAATAGATGTAACACATAGGGAGAATACTAGTATGAAGTTTACTTAAAAAATTACTTCAACCACGTTGACTAACTACTTCTCCTTCTGGTGATGGATTTTTCAATGTAGGACATCCTTATCATTTTAGTAAGAGATAATTTTATTAAAGACACTCATCATTTTTTCTTAAAAAATCCTATGAGTGTCTTATATTTCTACTATCTTGTTTATATTATTTGTTGTTAAACTCAATGAAATTATTAATAACAGTATCTAAGAACTTTTTTGTGCTTTTATCAGTTAATTCGCCTGTTTCATTTATTTTTTCATGAACTCTCCCTATATAAACTTCATTGCCAGGCATTAAATTTATTGCTAAAGATGGATTGGAAAGAATTTCTCTTAAATGAATTTGAGCTCTGACACTTCCTAAAATTCCAGTAGAGGATCCTATTATTAATCCAGGCTTGCCCTTAACAATAAGTTCATCGTCATACGACAGCCAATCAATAGCATTTTTCAAAGCACCTGAAATGGAAAAGTTATACTCTGGAACTGCGAATAACAGTGCATCTGAGTTTTTTATTGTTTCTTTAAATATTTTAACATTTTCTGGAATACTATGTTTCTTATAATCAACTGAAAACATTTCTAAATTATTCACAAATACTGGATTTATCTCAAGTCTATCTGAATAGTATTTTTTTAACCATCTAACTAGTTTAAGGTTGTATGACTTGGAACTTGTACTACCAATAATAGCTTTAACATTAATAGTCAAATTTCCACCTCCTGTTTACGTTAGGACATTGCAAATTAAATTAAATTAATAGATTTTTGATTAGTTGTTTTATGTTTTCCTTTAACTTTCTGCATATACATATTCATAACTAAAGGACATGTAATAGCAGTTAATATAGCAGTGGTAATTAATACTGTATACATCTCATTGTTAAAGATACCTATTGATAATCCTGTAGTTGCAACAAATATTTCCATCCCACCTCTAGCATTTAAACATAGCGTAATCATCCACAAATCATTCCAACTAAATTTGTAGTATTTTAGAATAAGTGATGGAATGAGTTTTACAATCATACCTATAATTAAAAAAATTACTGTAAATAATAATATTTCTGTGTTTTTAAATATTAATATATTTCCATGATGACCTACCATCGCGAAAAATAATGGAGTAAAAACTTCATTTGAAAAACCGCTTAATCCTTTTTTTAATTTCATTCTATATTGTGGAATAGACGCTATTGTTAATCCAAATAACAATCCTCCCAAATAAAGGTTAATTTTAGTGACAAATTGAGTATATACACTAAAGCCTAAGAATGCTGGCCAAAATAGAAAATTAAGCTTTTTTCTACTAATAATATTTATCAGTATCCTTCCTATTAACATTAGTAGAATTACACCTATTACCATTACAAATACATTCTTAGTTATAGTAAGTACTGAGTATTTTGTAGATTGAAAAGATGTAATTAAAATTCCTATTGATAACAGAATCCAACCAACAAAATCTACAACGATAGTCGAGAATAATAGAAACTGTCCGTTTTTACTAGATGCTATTCCCCAATCATTAAGAACTCTAGAGATTATAGGTACTGCAGACATCATCAAACAAATAGATATAAATATCCCAACATGGAACAAAGGAATATCTGGTTTAATCATTACCATAGGCACTAACCATAAAATCGCGTAGCCAAAAATAATAGATGTAAGTAAACTTATTAGCGTATGCCATGAAATCGTCCATTTTAATTTTCGAGGAAAGTTTGACATTTCAGCTCCAGACAATGACAACATTGTTAGAAATCCAAATAGTGTTACTATTCCCATAACCGTTTGGTCAAGATTTTCAAATTTCATGGGGAATATAAAATTATAAATATTTGGTAACATCCATTTCATAAAAGATGGTCCCCAAATTAACCCCGCCAAAAACTCCCCTACAACCTCTGGACAATTTATTTTTTTAAAGAGAAATCCTAGCACCTTAGCAGTTAAAAGCAGAACAAACATCTGGAGAATTACTTGTGCTATTATTGAATCGTTCATAGGTCCCTCCAAGTTATTATTTTCTATAAATCATAGCTTAAATTTCAAGTAATCCTCACAAACACTTATTCTTATATTTGTTTAATACGTTTAATGAATTTTGAAAGTTAACAATTCCATATCCTGCTGCATTTTTATCATCTGATATGTCAATAGCTCCTTCAATTAATAGTTTCTTAATTTCATTTGGAGAAAGTTGATTATCTTGCTCTAATAATAAAGCAACTAAGCCTGCCGATATCGGAGTAGCCATTGAAGTTCCAGACATATTAAAATAATATTCATTGACTCTATTTTTTGGGCTGATTATATCACTATATGAGCCTGGTGACCTTAAAGATATAATATTTGAACCAGGTGCTACAAGATCAGGCTTATTAAAACCATCTTTAGTAGGTCCACGACTTGAAAAGTTTGCTATAACATCATCATTGTTTTCAACTGTATTCATATCATCAGTTGCACCAATAGTAATTAATTGTGGATGTATGGCTGGACTACCAATAGTGCTACTCTTTGGTCCTTCATTCCCAGCTGCAACTAGGACTACTATTCCCATTTCCCAAGCTTTTTCTAATGCTTGACACAATGGATCCTCTTTATAAGACCTTAATGGACTTGTTCCTAAAGATAGTGACAATATATGAATATTATAAGTATTCTTATTATCAATAACCCATTCAATTCCTTCAATTATATTAGATATAGTACCTCTACCTCGTCCATCCATAGTCTTAATGGCAATAATATTTGCTTCTGGTGCAGTGCCTTCAAAAATTCCATCACTCGATAAACCATTTGAAGCAACACAACCAGCTACATGTGTTCCATGTCCATTATCATCATATGGCTCAATTTTATGATTTACCAAATCTTTAAAAGCAACTATCCGATTGTTAGGTGTAATTAGATCCTCGTGTGGATGTACTCCAGTGTCTATAATCGCTACATTTATTCCCTTACCTGTCAATGATTGCGGATTTAATTTCCTATCAACCTTATTAACTCCTGTGCTAGGAACTGCTGTATCTAATAGTAACCATGCAGGTCTATCAAGATTAATTCTGATTATTGAATCATGATTATTAAGTTCATTTAAATAATCTAGTGAAGTCTCTATTAAGTAAGTATTAATATTAGAGAATTGTTTTTGAAAGTTACATCCACAATCCAAAAGAAAATTTTGTACTTTTGCTTCATGATCTTCATTAAATTGAATTAATAACTTAACCTTTTCATGATTGTCTCCTTTCGTCTCGACATAATTAATCAATGATTCATCACACTTTTGATAATTTTTTTCCAATATAAAAACCTCCTCAATTACCCTTTAATTACAAGTAATTGAGGAGGTCGAAAAAACAACTTCTTATTCAGGTTGACAACATAAAATTCCTTCGCCTTTTTCTATTTCATTCTTTAAACTAGAAAGTACTCCTTGCCACGCCATTTCGTGCCATTTAACTGCTTCATCCCACTCTTCTCCGTCTTTCCAACCCTTATGAAGTACTTTTACTATAGTTTTATCATCTTGTTCTTCTAAGTAAACATTTACTATTGTTAAATCATTATCTGAATTCATTATGGAAGCAAATTGATCTGGTCCCTTCCATGTAAACACCAATTCTTTGTTTGGAACAATACTTTTTACTTTACAACCTTTTGTGTTCATACCTTCTTCATTGCCAGGATCAAAGTAGAGTTCGAAAGCACCTCCAACTTTTGGTTCAATTACTGTAACAGGTGCAAACCATTGAGAAACTCTGTCTGAGATTGTCCAAGCATGCCACACAAGGTCTTTAGGGGCATTTATTACCACTTCTTTTGTTATTGAAGAATTAGAAATCTTGTTTTCCAAAAAAAAACCTCCCTAATGGTTGTTATATACTAATTTTACCATTAGAGAGATGGTTTTCAAGAATTTTTAGAATTTTTTCATTAATTTTTTGTATTTTTTTCAATTAATGGTTGTGATTGTGATTTTTATCTTTGCAAAAATTCCCTATATGTGTTCTAACTTTTTTTAAATATGCTACAGGTTTACCGTCAGGATCTTCCATATTATACAACGGAATCTTAATATCGCCAGTACCTCCACCTTGTCCGACTGGTGGTACATGTGTAATTTTATGTGTAAGTTCGATTGGTTCTTTATTAAAGACTGTCATGCCAATATCTTTTAAATTAAACTTAGCATAGTTATTCATTTGGCAATGTTTTGGTGCCCCGCTTTCAACGCTTGGAACTGCTGTTCCTGGTAAAACCTGACCTTGGGAAACCTTGTAATCTTCATTAATACTAACTTCTATTTTACCAAGTTTTTCACTTTCTCCCTTAACATCTAAACCCTTCATTTTAATATCAATAGATGCATCATTCCAGTTTGAGCAAGAAGGATGGTCACGTTGAATCATATAAGTACCTTTTAACTCAATCGTTTCTTCCCCAACACCAGGAACTTCAATAGTATCCCAAGTAACAAAGTCTAGAAGATCTTCACCGCCTTCTGGCATTTTAAATGGTTGTAAGTCTTCTATTTTCTTAGCTGTTGCACAGCAACCATGAGGTGCTGCGTCCTCTCCTCTAATCTCAGCTAGGGAAACTCCCGAAATGTCCGCCAGTGATTCGACAAATTCATCCCAACTTACAATTGGCTCTACATCTGGATGTTCACCTGTAACAATGCACCAAGGAACAACTTTTTTAATTAAGTCACTTGGTTCATCTGTTTCCACAACTAGAGTGGCTGCTCTATTGGCAGCATTCACATAACCAAATTCAACATCCTTTGTAAAATCCACCAATGATTTTAATAAATTTGTTGCTTGATCTGAATTAAGAGTTTCACCGACAAATGGAGTCATTGTTAAATGAATGGTATACTTCATACTTTTACCTCCTGAGAATTTTTTACCAATTGCAATTGGATAACTTTATTCTAGCAAGGTTATAAAAGCATCTTTTGTTCTAGTTTGCTCTCATAAATATTTTTTCATATTTTTTATATAAATGTTCAAGAGATAGAATTATCGGAGGATCTGCAATATTTTTTTCTCTTAGTTTTAATGGATAAGTTAAGTTAATAGAATTATCCTTTACACTTATTTTTTCTAAATGCATACAGCGATATAGATTATCTGTATCTATTGGAAATCTTAGTCCGTCCTTTTTATTAGCTCCTGCCACAAATAGATAAAATTCACCATTAGGGAAGCCATCAATTAAAAAATCACCATCCCTATTTTGTATAGAACAAGCAATAGGCTCACCAGAAGGTATAAACTCATTAAATAATCCAATAAAAATAGTTCCTACAAAATTTGGAGGTGCTATAATTCTTCCAGTAATCTCCCCTCCATTAACCTTTTTATGTTGTAACTCTTTGAAATCTAAAATACTAGTTTTTTCTTTATATGTTGAAGGAGATATTCCTACTTCTGATTTGAATTTAGAAGTAAAAGTACTCAAACTATTGTAGCCTACATCAAAACAAATATCTGTTAGCCTCAAATTAGATTCATGTAACAATTGCTTACTTTTATATAATCTAATGGACATTAGATATTTCCTTGGCGGAATTCCCGTTATTTTTTTAAATACTCGATTAAAATGAAACTTACTTAAATTTACTGAGTTTGCGATAGAATCTAAGGTTAATGTATCGTCTGAATAGTTGTTTTTCATATATTCAATTGATTTAAGTACAATGTCATACTGATATTTATTCATTACATTTGGGAACATAGTCAATCAATTCCTTTATTTAAAATTTTTAAATAAACATTATTTAGTTATCAACCACATACTGGCAAGCCAAAAAGGCTTGCCTAATTAGTAATTATTTATTAACTACCTCATATTTTTTTAAAGCTTTTTTCAAGGAATCTGGTACTTCAATGACCTTAAGTTGTCCGTCTTCTTTATATAAACAAGCAATCTCTTGCTCACCTCTACACACCAACTCTAATGGAGTCGAGTCCTCACTAACTTTCCAATATTCAAATAGCATCTTGACCTTATTTAATTTAGTACCACCTGAAAACATTTTAATTTCAACTCTATCAAATGCAAATAATTCTGAAAGGTATTGGCAAGAAACTTTTGTAGTAACTAAATACAATCCTCTTTGCAACAAATCTATAATATCTGGTGCTTTATCTTTCAAAAAGAATTCTCTACATATCCCTTGCCATTTAACATAATTGGTATAGTAAACGTTGCCCACTAGATTCGTCTCTTCAAAACTAACTGTATGTTGGTAACTATAATTTTTCAATAATTAAACCTCCATAGCTAAAGTTATAATAAATGATCTATCTTCATCGTACACATTCGCTAAATAAGAATAAATTAGTGTATTGTCAGAGTTAAACACCACAAAATTTTCATTGATAGAACTTATAGTGACAGGATGATTATAGAGTTTTCCGGATTTTTTTAACGATTCCATAACAGTCCATGCCATAGTAGCACTTATCTCAAGGGATTCCCCTGTTTCATCTGAAAGATACTTTGCCAATCTGAAATACTTTTGTCCTAGCAAACTTTCCCATCTCAGATTCTCTACTATAGCAATATCGCAACCAATATCTTTATTACTAGAAGCTGCTAAAACTAGATTATCTACTTTAGAACAAGATACTTTAATTTCATCTGTTTCAGGTTTATTGTCACTTCTTCTAAGAATGCGAGCAAAATTGGATACCACTTGTTTTGCATACATGCTATTATCAATTTTCTTAATGGCTTTATCTAAAAATACTCTTATATTCAGATTTTTTTCACTTTCATTTATCTTTCTCTCTAAAAAGGAACCTAGTAAATACGGATTCCATTCTTTTATTGGTAATTCTTCTCCAATAGTTTTCAACAAAAGCCCCTTCCAAGTCTCTAAAACAGTACCATCCTCCGAAGTTACTTGTAGGTCATATTCTAATAAATCATCGTTTTTATTTTTCTCAATACCTGTGACAATGAGATATTCATGCTGGTCTATGTTTTTGTTAATTCTTACACTTTCCACAGAAACTGGAATCAAATGCTTATGTGGAAAACATGCTTGTAGAGAATGAAGAAACGAATCTCTAGGGCCGATTGATTTGGTTATTAAATTTTGCGGTAAATATTTACCAAACCAATTTTTATATTGAGTATTTTCTACTAGTGAGATACTCTTTAAAGCTGTTACAAATTTATAGCAAACAATATTTTTAAATCTACCTTTTTGAAATAAAGTATTTTTATATAATGCTTCTGAAGGATTAGGTGTTAAAATATTATGTTTACTTTCATTATCAAAATGAATTAAAGGACTAATTCTATTACCTGAACCATATTGACAGATTCCAGTTACATGGTCTAAGAGATAATTTGTTTTCTCTGATCTAATACTTAGTTTTACCTTGTTTTTACCTATTACAAGCCCTGATATTCTAATTTTAGTTCCTAAATTATCCACTGTAATAGGGTAATTAAATTTTAATTCTTTAAATATAGGCATTTGATCTTTTTTACCTAAAATGTAAGCGTCAAACTATACCCACATGGTTTGACGCTTACGTTTGCAGATTGAATGGTAACGTTATTGTAGCGTGGGTCAACTAAGCATATATCATCAGATAGTCCATCATTGTTAATGTCGTTAATAGCAATACCTGCACCTACCGAAGATATCCATGATTTTATTTTTTCATAACTTGGATTTACCTCTCTAATCATCCTTTCCTCTTTATCTTTTATATTTCCACTAATAGCATACTCATCAAAATCAAAATTCTCTTTTGCTTCCCCTTTGGAATCCAATATGTGCATAGAAAAAAAGAGAGTTACTACAATAACAATAGAAATATATTTTTTAATTGTTCGTTTAAAGTGTGATTTTGGATTCATTTTTAATAACCAGCTCCATTCATATAAAATTCAGCTTGAATAATATTTCTCCAGTTATCATAAACAGTTAAATTGTTTGTAACTTTAGATGCTTCTTCTAATGCAAAAGCTGTGAGCTCTGATAACGCTTTTGAGTTCATACCACAAATACTTAAACTTACTAGCTCTGTGTTTGCAGATGGAGTATTTGCTTGATATCTAGCAGTTGCAGCAAACGCTATTCCTTGAGCTAAACATGGAAAATATTCGCCAACTATTTTCTTTAAATTTTTTAGAGTTTCAATATTTAATGGTCCTGCATATGCTGCTCCAAGACCAACACCACTCCATAAATCACTTCTAATTTTTTCTTCAAAAGAATCAACTGTTTTACTAATTTCGTATATGTCCCCACCTTTAACAAACCAGAGACTTCTACCAAGTCCTTGAAAATAAACATTACTTAAATTAACATTTTGTTTAATTATCCTAGGTAGTTGTTTTTTATTAATGTACTTGTCCCAGTCAAAGTATCCGTAATAAAATCCCATTCCATCAACAATCAACCATTTTAATAATGGGTCATGTTTGTTGAATGCCTTTTTAAAAAGAAGAGGAAATTTTGCATATGCCCATCCCGCTCCGATATGTAACATATAATTATGATGTTTTCCGGCACCCTCTAAAAAATGCCTAAATCGAGAACGTTTAAACATACTTATACTATCTTGTATAATCAAGGCCATTGCAGCACCTTCATAAGCAAAACCCCTAAATTGTTGAGGTACACTTTCTAACTTACCTGTAAAATTATTTGGAAAGTTAATAACAAAGTGATACCCATCAAGAAATGTACTACCAACTTTCTCTAAATTATCTTTTGCATTTTGCTCCTTTACTTGAAATCCACGTTCTGTAACTTTCACCAATTTATATGGAATCTTTAACATTCGTTTGAACATGGGTTCACCCCTCTATTATCATTACAATTTTTTTACAATACTAAGAAGTTCAACTTTTAAACATTGAACTGCATCTTCTCTTGGAATCCTCAGAAAACTAGCAAGATACTGTATCTCATCTTCAAAAATCTTTAATAACTCTTCCATAGCCTGATAATTACCTTCATTCGCCAAATATACTAATTGATTGAAATTAAGAGGTACTTTCTTAGATAATGAAGCGCTCGTTGCTTGCATTTGTTCACCGCCTGTTGAGAAATTTTTAGCTCTTCAGCTATTTCTTTTTCTGTATATCCCTCAATAACTACCTTATTAACTACGTATCTACCTTTTCTGTTCGGTATAGTATTTATCACTTACTTCATCAACAAAAATCTTAGAAACTAAATCATTTTCAAATGTAGATATACTCCCAAAATAATTCGGATCCTCAAATTTCACCTCTCTTTTCTGAATTTGCTTTGAGACATACTGCATTCTCCAAGCAGCTCTCCTTAATAGAATCGAATAATCTTCTTTATTATGGGTGTATAACTTATTGCTCATTTCTGACCACCCTCCCCCTCTATAATTCTAGTAATTTATATTTGGAAATTAACAACCAAAAAAGTGAAATATTATGTTGTATTCTTTAAATTATTTTTACTATTTAAAAAAAGGAGGGATAATTATGGATGATCTTCAATTCTGGATTACAACTATAGGAAATTTTGGATTTCCTGTTGTAATCACAATGTATTTATTAATTAGATTTGAAAAAAAAATAGAGGCTTTAGAGTCTACTATTCAGGGATTAACCGAAGTAATTAGAACATGGAATAAGTAATTCGAAGTAAACATCAATAAAAACACCCGGATGGGTGTTTTTATTGAAAGAACTACTTGTTAATAAAAAGCAGAGATAAAAAACTGATGATTGGATTCAATCATCAACAAATGTACTATTTTACAATCATGAAAATCACTTTTACCTTAAAATAGCTTTCAGTTATCTGGCATTATTGACCATGTAATATCTATAGCATAATTTAGAGGACTTCCATCTGAATTTATATACCCAAATGCCGGATCAAGAATAATCTCCAATGCATCATAAGGTAAAGTAATTACATAAATTCCTTGGCCTGTTTTTTCACTGTCTGCTTCAATAAGAGTTGTATCCTTTAATACGTTTGACTGAACTTCGTTTATTATCGTTGGTAACATTCTCCACTGGTTTCAGTTTTAATGACATTCCAGAGAAATTCTTTTTGTATCTATACTTTTAAATTTTCCACTTGATACTTGTAGCTTCCAGCCATCCCTAACTTTACTTGTATCTTTAATAACAATTGTCTTATCGAAAGTTCAATAAGTATATTGTTTATCACCACTAAGTGTTAGTTCAGACAATTCACTATTACTTGGAACACTTAAAATCTCTAATGCTCCTACTTTCGTTTTAAATGTTTATGTACACTTACTCCTCTACCATTTTTACTTACTGGTGTAATTGAATAATTGTAAGTTATATCAGATACTAAAGCAACCTCATTATAATCTAAGTATTGCCCTGTATAAATTGGATTTCCATCCCTAAATCATCTATATTTGCAGACGATAACGATTTGCTGGAAGGGTACCACTGCCTTTAGCGTTATTCCCGTTTGAACTTTTATCAGATACTTCTCTTTTTGTGCAATCATCAAGAATCCACCTATTAAACAATCATTTGGATAGTTATAGAAGAAGCTATTACATTAGAATTTGATCAAATACTAAAGACTCTTCAAATTAATCCAAACGTAATTTTAGTTGTCCTAGAATTATCAAATAGCTAATTAATTGCTTTAGCAAAACAGATTTGCATTTCTATAAACGAAAAGAGATTATTATCATTACCCATAACAAAATAATTAACTCAACTTTCGCATACCAAATTAGGCAGGTAAGCTCTGATATAACTAGGCAGACCTGCAATCCATTGTGATAGTTGATTTTTAAGTAATTGTTGTGTTTGTTTATTGGTTTTCTTCAAGACATCTTGAAGAAGCTCGATTAATTGCTGCAATGCGACAGCCCAATCAAGTTCATTTACTTCATCACAAAGGTCATAAAATAAGCCACCTAATGTGCGTTCATCTGTGTGGCAACGATTTTGCCAAGATAGAATGATGTATCTAGTAAAAACTATGGTTGTATGACTGATAAGTAAGTCATAGGAGCGTCCTTGAAATTCTTTCTGTAAGCGAAGGAGCGATTTTGTCGTCTTAAAAAACACTTCAATATCCCAACGAATCCCGTAAATACGGACGATTTCTTGTTCGGAAAGAGTGCAATCTGTGCTAAGAATCGCGAGCCATTCGCTTTTCTTATTACGATTTTGAACGAACACGACTTTAACGGGTACACCGTTTTTCATCGTCGTCATGACGGAACGAAGAAGCCCTTTCTTTCCTTGAAGTGGTGACGCTAACCGATAGAGTTCTTTTAATGAAACCATTTGACCATTCATTTGATAACGTTGCTTTGCATTTTTGACCATACCAATAACGTCAAGCCCTTGTTCGACGATTGCCTGAATCAAAGGTTGTTGAGTAAACCATGTGTCCATCAACACGTAAGAGGCCTCGATTCCACTGGATAATGCCCGTTCAATCATTGATGGGATTTGATCAGGCGCAGACTGGAGAGCTTCAACACGACGCTTATAACCAGAACATCGTTTATCCATTTCTTCGTTGATTCCATTAATAGAAGAGGTTTTTGAGCTTAGTAAAGAGAAGTCAACAGGCATGAAGGTATGCCCATCTGACCAGCCTAATGTAAGCATTCGAAATCCTTTATAAAATCGCATTTTCAAGGAAGCATGATCAAAACAACGGGCAAGCAATTCCACGTTCTTACTACGATTTCGATCAAATGTAGAGTCATCAATAATAAGCACTTTCGGACGGTCCATTGATGTAAGCACACTGACCTTTTGAATGGTAGCTGTACTAAAGAATAAAAGAAATTTCCGCCAAGCAAACTTGGAATGATTTAAAAAACGATAGACGGTATCCTTACCCGGATAACGCTCGCTCTTTTTTGAAGTGACAAGGGCAAACCAATTTTTTTGATGAAAGATTAGACTAAAAACAAGCTGAAACAGATAGGCACATGAAAACCCAAAGTTTTTTCGAATACCCGCTTGGCGAAGGTACTTCGACACTTGTAATTCAGAGAATACGGCAGAAAGTTCATTTGGTAGTTGCTCATTCGAGTGTTTTTCCTTTATCATAGAGAAGGCACCTCTTCTTTGTGGTAATGGTTTCTAGTCAATTCCACTATACCAAAGATTGAGGTGCTTTTTCTGTTTAAAAGTAATTGTCAAGCACCTAAAGTGAGCGTTCTTAAAGCTTTGATAGACCTAAAACAAGGTCGATTTTCAAGGTGCGAAAGTTGAGTAGATTATATTTAGACTTAAATAAGTACCACCCGTGAGAATGTACTGCATCACAAAAGTTAGAGTGAACTGCGCCCTAATTGTTAGATGTTTCTAACAATTGGGGCGCAGTTAAGCTTTAACTAAAGGGTACAAGTACATTATTTTATATCATTATTAAATAATGATATATCTACAGGTTTATTTACTTCTAACTTTGAAGGATGAAGGTAGTCAATAATATCCCCAGATTTGTTATAAGTTTCATACTTAATAAGAATTCCACTATCTTTATCTACCCAAAAACGAAAGTTAGTTGCCTTAGACTTTTCTACATTATTCATTTCCCCAAATATCACAAGTGAATTATGTCCAAGAATAGGTTCGTTTTGACTTTCAATTTCCCAGTCATCTAAGTTTCTAGTATAGTTGGATGCAATATCATAAGGAAATAAGGAATTAGCAGCTTCTTCAATAGGTGGAAACCATCTACTTTCTGTCACATCTTCTCCATTAACATCAGTATTAAAATACTCTTTTATGGACAATGGCTTTGAAGCGATATATAAATCTTTATATGAACTTTTTATTGTTCTGGTTTCACCGTCTACATTGATTTTTGAATTTATGGCCCCACCAGACTTTTCTCTGATACTTAACGAGAAATCAACATTTATTTTTGTTTTACTATTAGCATAGTATAATTCAAAAGTACCGCTTGCTGTGTCAAAGTAGTCGATGGAGTTAAGCATTTTTGTTAGTATTTCTTCTTTGTTCAATTCTTCATAATTTTCCTCTTGAATTGGAGGAGTATATATATAATTATTAACAGAGCGTATATGATCTTCGTTAAGAGTATTATCAATAAAATTTTCCTTTACTAGGAACAATAAACTTAGACAAATAATACTTATAAATGACAGACTAATAAAAGGTGCCATTTTCAATTTAAATCTTTGTTTATTTTTAGAAGAATTAGATATCGCATCATATATTAAACTCTCATGTCTTTTTGTGAATTTAATGCTCTTTAATACTGTACTGTCCATTTTTTTTCTTAAGTTCTCAAGTTCATTATCCATTATTATTCCTTCCTTCTAATATTATTTTTTTTAATCTTTCCCTTCCCCGATGCATTCTAGATTTCACAGTATTTGGATTAATTTTTAATATTTTTGACATTTCGTCAATAGTAAAATCCTCATAATAAAATAATATAATAACCTCTCTTAACTTAATTGGTAATTGCATTACTTTTTCTGACAAAGAATAATCCTCAGTATTATGGAGGGGATCTACATAATTAGTATTTTTATCCTTGAAGTAAGAAAAGGATTCTAATAAAATAAGATTTCGATATGACCAACTTTTTAAAACATCTTTACAACGATTTACCGTAATTCTAATCACCCAAGTTTTATATGATGAGTTACCTTTAAAGTTATCTAATTGTTCTAAACATCTTAAGAAAACGTCTTGGGTAACATCTTCAGCAAGTTGAATATTTTTTAAATAAATGTAAGAAATTTTAAGAACATCATTCCCATATAAAGTAATAAGATAGTGAAGTTTTTCTTTTTTATCTATATCGGTTTGTAAAATCTCCTCTATATCCATTTTTTCTCGATTCAATGTCTGTTCCCCTTAATTTATTTTATAAATAGACGAACCGTATTTTATTAAAGTTCCCTTATTCAATAAAAATATTTTTATTAGATTTATAGAAAGAAAAAACCATATGGGAATCCTGGTGAGATATTAACAAAGAAAATGATATTAGCGTCTTTTGTGCTATTTGTGCTATTTGTGCTAGATCGATCGTTGGATTAAACCACCAGGAAACCGACTCATTCGCTTTGAAGGGCTACAAAAAAAAGGCTGCATATTGCAACCTGTAGTAAATCCCTTCAAAACTATCAGTTTCTCATCTATAATGACTGGATCTTCTATATTAACAGCCATTATAGAATGTTCCATCACCTGTTAGTTTCATAAATGTTCATTCATAACTCCTAAGTTGTGAATAACCCATGACTATCAATAAGTTTATACTGATAAAGAGTTTAGTGTTTTTCATTAACATATTCTACAAGAATTTCAGAAACCAACTCTTCCAAAGTCAAATTTCTTTCAGACGCAATTCGTTTCAAAGAATCTTTAACCTGAGATGGTATTTCTAAAGATAACACGTCATATTCAGAATCTATATAAATCCCTTTAATCGTTGAGATTATGGAACCTTCCACCATATATTCCTTAATAATTTTTATCGTATCTTCATCTAAAGTATCGTAAGGGAAACAATATGGTTTAATTTCTAACTCTATCTTTTCTTTATTTATGTTCATCTTCATATTTGTTGGAGTGATATATTCATAACATTTATCTAAGAAAGAGTATATATTAGATTCAACATTATTTTCATAAGGGAACTCAAATTTAGCAAATTTCCTTTTGGAAATTATCGAACCTCTTTCAATTAAATAAACCGGTTTAAAACCATATTGCTCAATTTTCGTATATGGAATCTTATTTCCACTAGCAGTTAATAAAAAGTAATCTTCATCTTCCCCAACCATCAATCTTCCATGTTCTTCACTTCTTTCATGAATAAACAATTGAAACCAACCACGTTTATTTGGTTTGGAATAAAACTCTTTATTATTTCTACTTCTAATATTTTTATAATTTTTTTGAAAACGTTCAAGCTCCGTTTGTTTAATAAAATATAATTCCCTACCTCTATAAACTTCTTTCTCTGCTGTAAGTTTACCATCCTTTATATAGTTAAATACCGTTACAGTAGATACACCTAATTGTGCAGCAACTTCACCAGTGCTAAGTCCTGGCTTTTTTAATTTGTCTTTTACCTCTTCTACATCATCTATATAAAAGTACTTCGTATTGTCAATTTGCCAACTTTTTTCATTCACTGCAGTTAATATGCCTTGTCTGGAATATGATAAAACTGTATTCTCAGCAACACCTAATAATTCCGCAGCCTGTTTTGTAGTAATTTGCTTTTTCTTATCCTCTTGGCCCATTTTATTCTCCCCAACTAATCATTATTAAAATAGTGTTTACATATCATTTAATATTAACTCAATATTATAATCTATTTATATGTTACCATTTACTATAGTCAATATTCAATTGGGGAATAATTCTAATTTATGTATTAATTCTTGCTTTGTTTACAATACTCACTAGCATTCTCTAAAAAATCTGTTATACATTCTTCTACCTTTTTTCTTGTTGGTTTTTCTAATGTAATACTTTTAAAAGTTTTATCAATAACTACCCCTCCTCCCCCTATCAATAATTTAATCTCCACTGTATCTTTTTCTCGACTCAAACTTCCTCTTTTATCTACAAATCTACTAACTTGCACTCTAAGACCATATTTGGATTTTTGTAAGAAATAAGTTTTCACTTGCACTTCATATTTACTTACAAAAAAAGTACTTTCATCTAATGCTCGGTATAAACTTTCGCTAATCAAAAAATCCACCTCTTCCTTTTATCATTAATAAGATTATAATATGTATCTTAATATTAAACAAAGGTTTAATATCTATTTTATATAAAAAAATATAATACCTACTATTTTATATTAAAATGTATTTTAAATATTAATTTTATTTATATGTATATATAGTAGACAAATAAAGTATTTTTCTACTAATATAGAAGTAGATATTAAATATACCTAAATTAAATTAATAACGAGTCACATATAACCATATAATCACTTTGTTTTCAAAAAATGCTAAAAGAGGTGAAAAAATGCTAGAAAAGGAAATTTCATTCCATTCGAACAAAAATTCGTTAGAATTTACTGGAAGTCAGTCGTCCATCGCATCGTTTTCAAAAACTTTAACAGATCCATCGCTATTTCAAAATTTACCTGACGAGTTAATCATTATGGAGGACGTATCTAACAATAAGGAAATAAATGACTTGGAAATGATGTATTTATTTTTACACCAAAAGAAAGATATGGATATACGAAAGAATAAAATGGAGAACACCATCAAAGAGTACAGCAGAGATTTACTTATCATGTATAAACAGATAATAGAAAATGCTTTTTCCATTGGATTAGATTTAAATGCACAGCAAAATCCCTATCAGGTATTTAAACTACTCAATCATGTACATATTAGAAAATTTCAAGAGTGGTTAGCTGCAGCTCCGTTAGGGAAGGGGAAGAAGCCATACGCAGTTTCTACACTGAGTCGTAAAATGGTAGTTCTTAAAGGATTTCTTTCTTTTTTGTATAAAACAAAGTATATAGAAGTTCCGCTGCATGAAAAAATGTTGAGTAGTAATGTGCGGGATATTGATCGGCCAGATAGGGATTTAGGAAAAAATGAGGTAGTGCAGATATTGGACTATTATAAAGACCATCCCATTGTTCATGGTTTACTAGCAACCTTAATTACAACAGGGCTTAGAATAAACGAATTATGTCATAGTAAAATATCGGATATTTCTTATGTGGATGGAGATTACTGGTTATATGTATTAGGAAAAGGGAGACATGAAAGAGAGGTACTCTTACATCCATATATAATAGAAGAAATACGGAAATTTCGACGAACAAGACGGTTAGATTTTATATTAGATGGTAGTGATAATTCGTATATTTTTATGACGAACAAAGGGAAACCATACAATTATAAGTATTTATCTAATTATTTAACAAAAAAAATTAATGAAGCGGATTTACCTTTCATCAAAACAAGGAAAAATCCAATTACACCACATACACTAAGACATGCTTTTGCACAAATTAGTTCTGATCAAGGGGCGAGTTTGGATCAAATTAAAATTGCATTGGGGCACAAATCGATTCAAACAACATCTATTTATCTGCAGAAGAAATCAAGAAGAGAAAACAATGCGGGACATGCTTGGAAAAATTCAAGTATCATTAATTCATTGTGATTTACAGGTGACAATATAAAAAAAAGGGTTGTATATTCGTACAACCCTTTGATAAACAAAAAAAACAGACCTTATTCAGTCCGCCTTGTTGTCTATTGTACCATCACATTTATAACGAGTTTATATTCATTGTCTTCATCTAGTCTTAAGCGTACTCCGCTAAAGCCTCCCTTATGACCTTACCTAAAAAGGATTGTTCAGCGACCAAGACAGCTTCTGTAGCGCTTGTTGCGTTTATTTGGTAACCTCACACATCCGCTACACCTTTTAGCATTGATACGTCCCAAACGTCATTCATAAATACTACTCCTATTAGTAATTTATTAAACCATAATTCATTTTCTCTGACCATCTTTTTTGTCTTTCGTGAATGCGACCCAATCCCCATTAACCTTTTCTATTTTAAATACTTGTCCGATTTCTATATCTTTCGTTATTCTTTTCAGGGTTCTATTAGGGGTAGCGTCAGGAAAATGCGGATTTACAACGTTAAGGAAATCAAAATATAAAAAGTCTAATTTCTCGGTGTTATAAGTGAAAAATTAGGCTTTAGTTACTTCATTAAAGCGCCTGATTGTTGAAGACTAAAGTTTATATTCACCAAGAAAATTGATGTGCTCTTATCCTAACAAATTTTATTTAGGACTTACATGTATGCCTTCACTCTCTCGCCAATCTGCGTAAAGTATACGCTTTACATTATCATATCCATTGGTAGTTAATTGG
>NZ_JBQKKM010000064.1:0-23571 GCF_052116745.1 Niallia sp. Sow4_A1
AATGAGGTGTTATTTCATTTTATTAAACACTGTCAAGCAACATATTTAATAGACCATAGACGCAATACAACTAACGATTTGCACTTATTTTTTTGGTGCGAAAGTTGAGTTTTATTTATTAATATCATATTGAATCTCTGTATTTTTGAAAATCACGAAAACTATTTTATCTTCTATATTCTATGTTCCATTTTTCTAGGAATCGGCTTTTATCAAAGTCCCTTTTGGGTAATTTTCTTACTTACTTTCTTGGTAGTTTCCTGTAGATTTTTTTTCATCAAAGATCAATCACTCACTATGTCTACCTTTATTACCTATTTATTGACCTATTTACTAATCAGCCTTATTTCGGTTGGCCTTATGTCTAGAGTTCAAAGAGTGCTTGAAGATAACTTAGCGTTAACAAAGGTGCTTTCCAATGCGTTAGATTCTAGAGATTCCTATACGATGCATCATTCTAAAAATGTAGCAAAATATGCCATGGAAATTGCAGAAGAAATGAATTTACCCCCTTCTTTATGCCATGTCATTCATATCGGAGGCCTGCTTCATGATATTGGAAAAATTGGCATACCAGAAAGCATATTAACAAAGCCCGGAAATTTAACCAAGGAAGAATATGAATTAATTAAATCGCATCCAATAAAGGGATACGAAATTATTAAACATGTGAAGCAATATAAGAATAATGGCATACTCGATATTGTCCTCCATCACCATGAACGATTTGATGGTAAGGGATATCCAAAAGGGTTAAAAGGAGAAGAGATTCCATTAGTTGCTCGGATTGTTGCAGTTGCCGACAGCTTTGACGCAATGTCATCCCAGCGCGTCTATCGACAGGAACTCCAATTAGACCACATCCTAGAAGAAATAAAATGTAACAAAGGAAAACAATTCGATCCAATTGTAGTTGATGCCTTTCTATCTTTAATCGAAGACAAGGATAATCCATTTAAGAATAGAAGAAACTAAGATAGCGAAAATATTTTTCCAGCGTTAAATCGTTCGACCGCCTTTTGGTACAAAATGCTATAGCCTATATAACGAAAGCCAACCCAAATAACTCCTCTTAAGAAAACAATTGACTAAAGTAAAAATATATGCGAGAATCCAATAGTTCGTATACGAACAGTTTTAATAAAAACAATAGAAAGGGAGAATTTTCAGATGAACGGGTCGTTAAATAACGAATTAATTCGCTCTTATTCCCGGATTCATAAAGCCTATAACCACCTTGTCCAGCTAGATGCGAACAAATTGGACTTAACAGCCGTACAGCTTAAAACACTGTACAGAATCTACTTCCAACCTGATATCGGAATCGGAGAACTAGCGACAAAGCTCTCTTTAACGAAAAGCACCGTTAGCGGAATTATCGATCGACTATCCCAACGACAATTAATTGAACGAACCATTCCTGAAGACAATCGTCGAGCGGTAAATATCCAACTAACGGAAGAAGGACACAGCATTATGAAACAATACTTTGCTGGAACATCTACTCTATCAAAAAAAGTTAAAGAAGTGATGGAGCTTCCTGAAGAAGAAATAAACAAAATACTAGAACTAAATGGGAAAATATTAGCCATTTTAAGTGAAATTGAGGAGGAACAACTATGAATAGTAAACGCATGATTTTATTAAATATTATCCTTTTAATCGTTTTAGTAGGAGGAGGATTTGCCGGTTATTACTTCTACGACCAATCAATCTCCTATATTAAAACAGACAATGCCCAAATCGCCGGACAACAAATTAGCATCGCATCACCAGCTACAGGGAAACTAACAGAATGGAAAGGCGAAACAGGTACTTCTTTTAATAAAAACCAAAAAATTGGTACTGTAGAAGTTGTAACAGAATCAGGCACAACTGATATGGATATTACCGTTCCAGAAAATAGCACCATCGTTCAATCAAGCGCCGTACCAAATACTTATATTGCAGCAGGAACATCCCTAGCAAAAAGCTATGATTTAGATAATCTTTGGGTTACAGCAAACATCGACGAAACAGACATCAATAAAGTAAAAGTCGGCCAAGAAGTAGACTTATACGTAGACTCCTATCCAGATACAGTTCTAACAGGTAAAGTAGACAGCCTAGGACTTGCAACAGCAGGAACCTTCTCCCTACTGCCAAGCAACAACAGCTCAGGAAACTACACAAAAGAAACACAAGTCATACCCGTAACCATCTCCATCGATAATTACGGCGGCCTAAAACTAATTCCAGGTATGAACGTTTCCGTAAGAATTCATAAGTAGGTGATGGATATGACCACTTACATCACAAGCTATATTATCGTAAGCATCCTCCTGCTCCTAATCATCAATCTTTTTTTACGAAAAAAGAAAATAGTGGCGAAACCAGAAAACGTCCTAGATGATGCAAAGAGGAATAATGACATTCAGCCATCCCTTGAAAAATCGGATCTAGCTAAACCTGTAGAAGCGTCTAAGGAAGCGGATGTGGGAGAAACTCATGAGGAACAAATAGAGTTGATTGAAGAGAAACGGGAGAATGAAAGTGCTGCTGAATCCTCTGTTGAGTTCCATGAGAAAGCTTCAGTAGAGTCGAAAGAGGAAGAGGAACTCTCACAAACGAAGGAAGCGAATAAGGAGAAAGCTCCTTATAAACCACTTGACACTGGCGAAGAAATAAACCGCGGCAAAGTAATTGTTGCCCTGATGCTTGGCGCATTTGTGGCGATTCTTAACCAGACCTTATTAAATGTGGCCATTCCACATATTATGAATGATTTAAATGTATCTACAAGCACCGTCCAATGGCTATCCACTGGATATATGCTAACAAATGGTGTGTTTATCCCAATCACTCCATTTTTGATAAATAAATTTGGAACAAGGAAATTACTTATTGGAGCGATTTCTGCTTTTACCATTGGTTCGGTTGTGTGTGCAACCTCTGTTGGTTTTTCCATGCTCTTAATAGGACGCATCATCCAAGCAGCAGGAGCAGGCTTATTAATGCCACTGTTGATGACCGTTTTCTTAATCATTTTCCCACCAGAAAAACGCGGAACTGCGATGGGCATTATGGGTGTTGTAATGATTTTCGCCCCTGCCATCGGTCCCACTTTATCCGGCTGGTTAATCGGCCATTACTCTTGGAGAGTATTATTCGAGCTAGTTATCCCTATCGGCATTCTTGATTTAATTATTGCCATTATTTGGATGAAGGATGTCACTAAAGTTTCGAATCCAGTCTTTGATACCATCGGCTTTATTACTTGTACTGTTGGCCTAGGATCCTTGCTATACGGATTCAGTGAGGCTGGGAACAACGGCTGGGATAGTAAAGTAGTTGTTCTTTCCCTTGTGATTGGTGTTATTTTCTTATGCCTATTCGTATGGAGAGAACTTACAACGGAAGCACCTATGATTGATTTGCGTGTATTCAAATATAGTATCTTTACCTTAACAACCTTAATAAGCATGATTGTAAATATGGCCATGTTTGCAGCAATGCTGCTTCTGCCTATATACTTACAAAATATTCGTGGCTTTACCGCATTGGATTCTGGATTATTAATGTTACCAGGTGCCATCATCATGGGAATCATGTCTCCAATTGCCGGAAAGCTATTTGACCGCTTTGGTGCAAGACCACTTGCAGTCATCGGTTTAATTATCACTGTTTTAACGACATGGGGATTCACCCAATTAACCATGCAGACATCCTATTCACATTTGATGATGCTCTATATTTTCCGGATGTTTGGAATGTCCTTTATTATGATGACCGTTATGACAGAAGGAATGAATCAGCTTCCCTTAAACTTAACAAGCTACGGTACAGCTGTATCCAATACAGCAAGAACCGTTGCCGGAAGTATCGGAACTGCTTTCTTAATCACCGTCATGACAAATCGTACAGCATTTCATTTAGATAACTATAACAACATCATCTCTTCTGCCAATCCGTTTATCGCAGAAAAGTTTGCACAGTTGGGTCAAGGGTTAGCAAGCCTAACTGGACTTCCAGTAGGAGCAGGTCAAACACTTGCCATCTCCACCATCTACGGAAAAGCAGCACAAGCATCTACCATCAGCGGAATAAACGACGCCTTTCTCGTCGCAACCATTATTGCCAGCGTCGCCTTAGTTCTTTCCCTGTTTATACGTAGAGCCACAAGCAGTTCTAAAGATAGTTAATAAAGGCAGTGTTTCCATCCCAGAGCATAGTAGTTGCTCTGGGATTTTTTTGGTGGGATGGGGAATGTGGGGTTCATTTCTTCTATAATCTCTGTTTCCATCTTTCTTGCTTTCGGGCACAGAGACCGCTTCTCTGTTACCTTTTCCTCTGCTTTTCCTTGCTTTTGGGCTCAGAGACGGCTTCTCTGTTACCTTCTCCTCTACTTTTTCTTGCTTTCGGGCACAGAGACGGCTTCTCTGTTACCTTTTCCTCTACTTTTTCTTGCTTTCGGGCTCAGAGACGGCTTCTCTGTTACCTTTCCCTCTACTTTTTCTTGTTTTTGGGCTCAGAGACGGCTCCTCTGTTACCTTTTCCTCTGCTTTTTCTTGCTTTTGGGCTCAGAGACGGCTTCTCTGTTACCTTTTCCTCTGTTTTTTCTTGCTTTTGGGCTCAGAGACGGCTTCTCTGTTACCTTTTCCTCTGCTTTTTCTTGTTTTTGGGCTCAGAGACGGCTTCTCTGTTACCTTTTCCTCTGCTTTTTCTTGCTTTTGGGCTCAGAGACAGCTCCTCTGTTACCTTTTCCTTTGCTTTTTCTTGCTTTTGGGCTCAGAGACGGCTTCTCTGTTACCTTTTCCTCTGCTTTTCCTTGCTTTTGGGCTCAGAGACGGCTTCTCTGTTACCTTCTCCTCTACTTTTTCTTGCTTTCGGGCACAGAGACCGCTTCTCTGTTACCTTTTCCTCTACTTTTTCTTGCTTTCGGGCACAGAGACCGCTTCTCTGTTACCTTTTCCTCTGCTTTTTCTTGCTTTCGGGCTCAGAGACGGCTTCTCTGTTACCTTTTCCTCTGCTTTTCCTTGCTTTCGGGCTCAGAGACGGCTCCTCTGTTACCTTTTCCTCTGCTTTTTCTTGCTTTTGGGCTCAGAGACGGCTCCTCCTCAAACCGGTCCATCAAAACAAAATCCCATCTTAATCTGGTTTTCAAATTCCTCTAATAACTTCAGCAGTTCTTCCCCCATACACTTTCACACTTCCTCCCACCAAAAAAAGAAACACTCCCCAAAAGAAATGTTTTTCTCCCCGTTTTATTATTGATAATACCCTTTTATCAGCTGGTCCATTACCCAATTCGTTCTTGCTCCACTAACACCTGTGCTTGGGCTAGTTCCTTTTCCTGTTAATTCATCCACCATCAATTGAATCAGATGCTGTTGGATGTGGCGAGGATTTTCGATTACCCACTCTTCTTTTGATTCTGGAGTCGTGAAGGTAATTGGGCCGTTGCCAAAGGTTGCGAAAGTAAGTTTGCCTTTGCTGCCGACGATTTCGTTTTCGTCGATATGGTCATGGGCACTGAAACACCAAGTGCCTGTCCCGTGAACGCCTGACTCAAATAGATAGGTGCCGGTTACGATATCTTCCGCTTGGTAGCTGCCATTTTGATTGGATGCGAATCCTTTTGCTTCTTTAATGGGACCAAACAGAAAATCAAGAATATTTAATGTATGACTTGCTAAATCAAGGAAAAGGCCGCCGCCAGCAAGCTCGGGCTGCACTCTCCATGCTTGATCATCTTTTAACGCTGGCTGATATTGGATTGTTCGCACAAATCGAATATCCCCTAATACGCCGCTGTCGATGATTTCTTTTATTTTCAAAAAACGAGGAAGTGCTCGTCGATAATAGGCTACAAATAAAGGTACCTCTGCTTGTTTACATGCTTCAATCATGTCTTGACATTCCTGATAATTTCTTGCCATTGGTTTTTCTACATACACTGGTTTGCCTGCTTTAGCTGCAAGAATCGTGTATTCTTTATGAAAACCTGGAGGGGTAGCGATATAAACAGCATCAACCTCTGGATCATTAATCAAAGCTTTTGCATCGTCATACCATTTAGGAACATGATGACGCTCTGCATAATCTTTTGCCAATTCGCCATTCCGCCTCATTACAGCGACTAGCTTAGAATTTTCAGCGAGCTGAAACCCTGGTCCGCTTTTAACCTCTGTTACGTCTCCACAGCCAATAATTCCCCATCGAACTTCTTTCTCAAATGATTTCATCTTTTTATTCACCTCATTTATTCATTCGCTATCCTCTCTTGAAAACCCTTTATTAATACCATAATTTGTCTAGTCAAATTATATTTTTATTACCTGGCCCACATAGATAAGGTTAATATTCTTAATCTGCGGATTCTTTGCTTGAATCGCTTGAATGGTGGTGCTATAGGTTTTCGCGATTTTCGTTAACGTTTCCCCACTTGACACAATATGAATCGTTTCATGATGGGGATTGATCCAAGATCCCGGCTTGCCCTCCACTTTCGTAACATTTATCATTCCTTGGGAGGTATTAAAAATTGCATAGGTTCCCGGCTTGACGGTCCCTTTTTTATTTTTCCCAGATTTGGCATCAGCAGCTGTCAGAAAAGCGCCCGTTTCCTGTTGAACAGTATACTTACTGGTCTGCACAGCTTCCGCCGCTCCCCAATGTCCTGGACTTTGCATAATTCGATTTCGATCGATATTGACCCCTTCGATGATAATATTATTCTCGTGCTGATACATGTGAATAAATGGTGCTACTTCCCCGCGGGACCACGCATAGGTTTGCCAAAAATAATCGGCATCGTTCTTCATCGCATACATCACCGCATAGGAACCATAAATCCCTACCTTATAGGACGGCAATTGCTTTTTCACGGCTGATAAATAGGTTTGGATATTTGCCATTTGCTTACCCGTTATATCACAATCAACGGCAAAATAGATTGCCGTTCCTTCTGGTTGATCGACTGCTTTAGCCCATTTTTCTGCGTCTTTTCCATCTGTGATTCCTTGCTTTTCGGTAAAATAGGAAAGTTTATTGGCACTTTTTTGAAAAATGCTAATTAGCTTGATTCCTGCTTTTTGAATAATCTCTGCCTCCTTTTTATCAAATGACTTCCAACTTGATCCCAAATATCGCGCGGCATATTCAAAGCCTGCCCCCTTTAAATCCCTCGCCATTTTCTCCGTTAATTTTGTCGCACAATCAAATCCTATTGTCATTTCAACAACTCCTTTTTTCTTTTATATAGAAAAAAAGCTAGCAAAAGGACAGGAATTCCCTTTTTTCTTTCTTATATAAAAGTATTCTTGATTGCTTTTCCATATAAGCACTTGAATAAGAATGACCCTTTGTTATCAAACTAAAAGAAAAAAAGGGTGAATTTATATGACCAACTTGTTGAACATGGTGCTGACTAATTTATTTTCTTCCTATTTACTCCACCGCAATTTGCATTGGCACCGAAAGCTTGTCGTGCTTGCTATTCCATTGTTTTTATTTTTTATGGTTGTTCAGGCTGAGTATATTGTTAATCGGTTGAAGAAGAATACATTCCATTTTTAAAAGGAAGGGAATGAAATACCTTCCTTTCCCTATTGATTATCCCCTTGTTTGCATGTATAACTAACATATAGACATTAAAAGGGTGAACATATTGAATAATAAGATTATACTTTTCATCAACAGAGTGGCTCAGTATACGACTGCTGGGTTTTATTTTTGGATGTATCTTTTACGCGGTGGCTTTGTTTATGGTTTAGTACCTGCTGGCATTGGTTTGATTCATGCCATTGAGAGTATTCATAACGAGGTGGAATATAGTATTCGGATTTCTTTTGAAGAAGCTTTTCAAAAACATAAGGACAATAAATTGCTTTCCTTTGTTGTCTTTTTCCTGACTGTAATTAGTTTAATCTCTGTTTATTATTCTTTTATTGCTGTTAGTCCAATGCTTGGCTTTTTTCAATTCCCACTTGTTTTCTTTACTTTTTTTGCATGGATTTATTATATTTACTGCATTTATTTTCTAGCTTATCCGCCGAAAGGCAATGAAAAGAAAAAGTGGATTTATGCACTCGCTTTTGATACATGTATTCGACGTTTTTTCAACAGTATTATAATACTTGCAACCTTAATTGCGATTAGTTTTCTCGTACGCATCAATTTATTAGTATTCCTCTTCTTCGCTCCACCGCTAACCATTTTTTTGACAAAATATATTGTACCAAGACCAAATTAACAAAAAACAGGGGATAGCACCTTATGAAGTGCCATCCCCTTTTCTCTTATAAACCTTATTTCACCGAACCAGAAACACCGTTATAAATATGCTTCTGTAATGTTAAGAATACAATTAAAATTGGCAGAATTACAATGATAACTCCAGCAAGAATAACTGGCCAATCTGTGCCGTATGGACCTTTGAAGGCAAACAATGCTGTTGAAATTACCTTCAAGTCTGGTGATGGCATGTAAAGAAATGGATTGTAGAAGTCATTGTAAATTCCTACTCCACTGATGATTAGAATGGTAATCATCGGCGCTTTTAATAATGGAAGAATGATTTTACGGTAGATGGTAAAATAAGATGCTCCTTCCAAAATGGCTGCTTCATCTAAAGAAACAGGAATGTTCTTTAAATACTGTAAAAAGATATAGACGGCAATTACATCCGTTCCTAAGTTAAGAACAATAACAGACCAAATCGTATTAAATAATCCCATTCCATTTATAATTTGGAAGGTTGCTACCTGTGTTGTTATCCCAGGAATTAGTGTTGCAATAAGGAATAGGGCAAGAATAACCTTCTTCATTTTAAAATTAAAGCGATCAAGTACATATGCGATCATTGTTCCTAAAAGGAGCTTTCCAATAATCGATGCAATAAAGATGAGAATCGTATTTTTAAAGCCAGTGAGCATTTGGCCATCAACAAAAGCAGTTACATAATTGTCGAAGGTAAAATTCTTCGGCAATGCTAGCACACCTGTTGTTAAAAATTCCTGCTTCGATTTAAAGGAGCCAATAATCACAACTAAAACAGGGATAATGGCAACGGCTGCTCCGAGTAGCAAACTTCCATATTTTACGATGAATCCAAGGATATTCTTGATTATCATCGCATTCGTTAATCCATTTTCGCCTTTTATTCCTGCTTGTTTTTCATATCCTGCTTGTGATTTCATGCTATTTCGCTCCTTTCTCTCTTGTTAAGTATTGCTGTAGCAATGTCACAACAATAACAATAACAAGTAATACTAATGCCATCGCAGAGGCTAATCCTACTTTGCTAAACTTAAAGGCCGTGTCGATTGTCTGGATAACGAATGTCTTCGTACCGTTTGATCCGCCTGTCATAATGTAAGGAATTTCGAATACGCTAAGCGATCCACTAATACCAAGAATGATATTTAAGAAAATAATTTGTTTAATGCTTGGCATGATAATATATCGGAATTGCTGCCAGCGATTTGCTCCATCAATCTCTGCAGCTTCATAAATTTCTGAATCAATAGACTGAATAGCCCCAAGAAAAATAATAAAGTTAAAGCCCATATAACGCCAGATAGAAGTAAAGGCCATCGATATGTTATTAATCGAGCGATCTCCTAACCATAAACGGATTTGATCTTCTAATCCTAAGAAAGATAGTACTGTATCTAACGTACCTCCTCCTTTATAGAAGTATAAGAAAATAAATCCGATTGCTACCCCATTCAATAAGTATGGGAAGAAAAGAATCCCTTTCCAAAGATTCGCAAATTTCACTTTAAAGGTTAAAACTGTTGCAAAATATAAAGCGATTCCTAACTGCACAAATGTTGCAAAGAAATAATATAAACTCACTTTAAAAACAGAGAAATATTCAGGAGTAGTAAAAATGCGAATATAGTTATCCCAGCCAACATTTTCACTTGTTGGGCTTATTCCATTCCAATTTGTAAAGCTATACTGGACCATTTTTAATAATGGGTAATATGAAAATAACAAAAGCAAAAATACTGGTAGTGCGGAGAACAATACAATGATTAATCTTCTTTGCCCATCGTATCCCAATTTAAATTTATTCATCTTGCCTACACCTCTTTATTCTTTCGATAACGCCTATTTATGGAAAATTTTTCACCTCTGTTGGCGCCGGAGCAAAATTTGAAATTAACAAAGACGAAACTCTCTTTTGTTATAGCAAACGTACAATGAATAAATAATAGCTACAAAGTATGGTGGTATTCTCTTGCTGTGTTTCGTCTATTTGCCTAAACTTATAATTAACGAAGGTTATCTTAAGAGATTGACTCTTTTAAGATAACCCCCATTTTTAAAAACTCTTTTCTATCAATTGTTGTTTTTAACCGTTTTCATTAATCTATAAGCTCCGTCTTTTATTTAGCATCATTCTTAGCTTATTGACCAACGTCTTCGATTGCTTTACCCCATTTTTCGTTAAGATCTTTCATGATATCATCGAAAGATTCTTTCGTGTTTCCTTTAGCAGAATCCACGATGCGTTGTTTTGTTGCATCTGTTGTACCTAAACCAATTTCAGAGCTATTATTGATATCAGCAAATAATGATTCTTTTCCAGCAGGTGCTGGTGTTGGTTGGAAGAATTCCACGCCAGCTGTTTCCATTGATTTAAGCGCATTCGGTAATTGTGCTCCCACTATTGGAGAAATGCCTCCAGTATCAGCGGCATAATTAGACTCGTCTACAAACCAATCTAAGAAAGTGCGTGCTGCTTCTTTATGTTCGCTATTTACGTTAATACCGATATTGTAGTCTCCACCAATTGTCGTATATTGTTTTCCATCATGTGTAGTTGGGAAAGCGGCAAATTGAATATCATCTGGATTTTCTGCTAATGCTTGTACCTGTTCAATCGCCCAGCTTCCTAATACCATTGCCGCCACTTTTCCATCAGCAAGGTCTTGCTTAGATTGTTCCCAATCTGTTGTGGTTGGATCTGCTTCTGTATAGCCTTCTTTTACAGAATCATAAAGCAATTTGTAAATAGTATTCATAGGTTTTCCATCATCAAATGGCGTTTTATCTGTTGTTAGCTCATTTGTGAAGTTTGGATCGCCTGCTGCAGATTCACGTACGAAATCCCAGTTAGACATTGCCCAGTTTGATGCATAGTTTGTATATAATGGCGTAATATCCGGATTCGATTCTTTAATTTTTCCTAAAGCTGTTAAGAAATCTTCTGGTGTTCTTGGGAATTCTGTAATTCCAGCATCATTAAACACTTTCATATTAACAAGAACTCCTGTTGTATTTACTGCAATTGGAATACCGTATGATACACCGTCATATGCACGGTCTGTTAATAGTAAGTATTTTTCTTCTAATTCTTTCTGATCGCCAAGTGGCTCAAAAAAGTTTGCATTGTCTTCTGGCTTAATAGTCGTTGGAACCATTAATACATCGCCATAGTCTTTTGAATTCATACGAATTTGCATTTGGCCTGCATAGTCTGTAATTGTTTCTACTTTTACTTCAATGTCAGGATGCTCTTCATTAAATTGTGCAATGTACTCATCCCATTTACCATTCCCAGACCAGTCTGTTTTGTGGTTAATGAAAGTGATTGTCTCTTTACCGTCTGCCCCTTTCTCACCTTGCTTTTCTGAATCGCTACTACAAGCACCTAGCATTAACGCAGCTGCACTAGCAATTAGGCCAAATCGAAATAGTTTGTTACCTTTTTTGATCCCCATTTTATTTTCCCTCCAAATAATTAGGTCATATAAAGAGTTGAAGCATATTTAAAACCTTTACATTAAGCGCTTACAAACATATTCTACCATGAAGTTTTTAATTTGTATAGTCTTTTATTATAAAAGTAATGACAAATATTTTTACGTGGTTCCGTAATACGGTAAGCGTGTTCATTTTAGGTGTTTTCTATTTTGGTTGCTGTTTGTTTGTGCTGTTTAGAGCTTCTGGGTTTCCTTTCTTTGATGAACGCTGCTTTTCCCTTTGGCTCCGTTGCTTTTGGTTTTCATCTCTTGGGTGAACACCACTTCCTCCATTAACTACATTAAAACTAGCCTTCATTCCATACTAACCTCTACACATCCTTACTCTCCACCAACTGATGAATAATAATCCTTAATTACCTTCTCAGCAGCTTTCCCATAAACAGCGTAATCTTGATCACTGCCTGCTTTTTCGATTGGATAGAGATGGGCTTTCCAATCCCATAATGCAAAGCCTTTGACCCAGCTTCGTTTACTTGTTGCTTTGAACATGGCTTCGTACCATCTTTTTTGGACTTCTTCGCTGAACTCGCCTCTTTTTGTCCAATCATTTGGAAGTAACTCTCCGCCTGTCCAGCTTGGGCAGCCTGCTTCACAGAAAAAGAATGGTTTCTGGTGCTTCTCTACTACTTTTTCAATACGATCTAATTGTGTTTCCCATGCGTCAATTGGATAATAGCCGCTAGATGAAATTACGTCGACCGCATCCCACCATTTTAAGACATCCTCTTGGTATTTATCACAATTGTAGGTAATTAATCCACTATAAACTTTGCGAACCTCCTTAATAAGGTTACGCCACTCGGACTCTCTTCTGTCTGCATTTACCAGCTCACAGCCGATTACAAACATTGGGCACTTCATTTGCTCAGCTATTTTTGCATAGTGAAGAATGTATGCATTATAGGAAGCAAACCACTCTGACCATTTTGGCTCACATGGAACATCGGTATCAAAAAAATTAATATGTGCACGCCACGTACCGTCGGAAACATTAACCATCGGCTTTAAAATAACCTTTAACCCCATTTTGTTAGCGCATTCAATTAATTCCACTGTTTCTTCATCACTGACTACATTCGGGTGATCCTTCCAATTAATCGTGATGGATTGTGGCGTGTCTTGTTCTGCTACAACTGTGAGGACAATATGTTCAACTGCACACCTTTCTTTTACCAAATGCAGTGATTCTTTTGTTCTAGCATCTTGCCATTCGCCCCTTTTGTTCATGAATCCAAAGCTAAACCCTTTAATGAATTCCATATAGATTCCCCCCTATTCATCGTTGTCCTTAATAAAATATAAAGTTTTGTATTGAATTGTCTATACTTTTGTTGTAAATTAATTATATATTTCGACTTCCGATAAGTAAAGACCAAATCGGGAGAAAAAATAGACAATTTAATAGAAAGAAAGTGACTGAATGGAAGATACCAAGAAAGAGTATTATAGGAAAATGTTGTATTTCACTATTCCTATTACTATTCAACTTCTGATTACATCTGGTCTCAATATAATTGATTCAATTATGGTGGGCAGATTAGGGGTAGATAGTATTGCAGCTGTAGGAATTGCTAATAAATTCACGCAAATCCCAACGATATTGCTGCAAGGTTTCGCTAGTGGGGCAACGATTTTCTGTGCCCAATATTGGGGAGCACGAAATAAAAATGGGGTTAGTCGTTCCGTTATTTTTGTAAGCGTACTCACCGCAGTGTTTTCTCTTATGTTTACCCTTTTGACACAGTTCTTCTCCTTTCCAATCCTTGGCTTCTTTTCTTCGGATGTGTCTGTTAAACAATTGGGTGGGGAATTCCTGAAAATCATCGGCTACTCGTATGTATTCACTGCGCTATCGATGATTTTTGTAATCGCTTTAAAAACAACAGGGGAGGTGCGAAAACCGACCTACTATAGCGTAATTGCTTTATTAGTTAATACGCTATTAAACTACATTCTTATTTATGGAAACTTCGGGGCACCAACACTTGGCGTAGAGGGTGCTGCGATTGCAACCTTAATCGCGCGTATCATCCAAACGGCTCTTTTATTCATGCTTCTTGTAAAAAAAGAGTTTATTTCTTTTTCGATTATTAAAAAGAATCTCGATGTTTTTCGAAGTAATTTAAGCAAGCAGTACTTTCAGATTACATTGCCATCGATTATTAACCATGGTACTTGGACGCTTGGGGATACGCTCTTTTTCTGGCTCTATGCGACAATGGGAACGAATCAGACAGCTGCTATTTCCATGATTGATCCGATTATTTTTATCTTCACTTGTGTGTTTACGGGGATAAGTGATGCATCTGCTGTGATGATCGGAAATCAGCTTGGAGCAAATGATAAGAACGGTGCTTTTCAGTATGCAAAGAATTTTATCCGCATTACAACAGGCACATCTGTCATTGTAGGCATTCTCATTCTGATTGCTTTGCCACACGTATTATCCCTTTATCAGCTTACACCAGAAGTAGAACAACTTGTATATGGCGTTTTCTTTGTTTATATTCCCTATTCCATTGCCAAAAATTTAAACTATATCAACAATGTAGGCATCCTTCGAGCTGGTGGGGATACTAAATATGTAATGTGGTTGGATACGATTGGCGTTTGGCTAGTTGGTCTTCCGCTAGCAGCATTAGGCGTTTATTTTCAGTTCCCTTTGTTTGCAGTCTACGCACTTGCAAACTCACATGATTTTATTCGTGCCTTCTTGGGTATAAAAAGGACTTATACAAAGAAATGGATTCGAAATATTGTCAAAGGATAAAAAATGAATTGTTAAGGAGGAGTTTCCATTGAAAAAAGTGGAGTTTATCAAAGAGTTAGAGAATCGTATTTTGCCATTTTGGTTGAATTTAGTTGATAAGGAGTATGGGGGTTTTTACGGAGTAGTTGATTATCAATTAAAGGTGCATCCAGAGGCCCATAAAGGGGGCGTTTTAGGTGCTAGAAACCTATGGGCCTTTTCCGCTGCCTATCAATATAAACAAGACCCCGCCTATTTAGAAGCAGCACACCATGCCTATGATTTTTTGAAAAATAAGCTTTGGGATCAGGAAAATGGTGGCATCTATTGGCTTGTTGACTACAAAGGAGATCCTGTCATCTCTTCCAAGCACGTCTATGCACAAAGTTTTGCACTCTATGGCTTAAGCGAATACTATAAGATATCAAAAAGTGAGGAAGTATTAACCTTAGCCAAAAACCTATTTCATATCATTGAAAATATTTGCTATTCAGAAGACTCCAACGGCTATTTAGAGGAATTTAATGCTGATTGGACAAAGAAAGAAAATGTTTTATTAAATGAAGGAGCGGAGGCTGCTTTTACAACAAATAGCCATTTGCATATTATCGAAGCTTATACAACACTCTACCAAATTTGGCCAGACGAAGGGCTATTAAATAAAATCGATAATCTATTAACACTGTTCCATACACATATTTTTAACCATGAAAAGCATTATTGCCAAGCTGCCTTTGATCAAAATTGGAATAGTATTAAAGACACATTTTCGTTTGGGCATGATATTGAAACAAGCTGGCTATTAACGGAAGCGATGGAAGTAACAAAGCTTGATCGTCCCGAAGTAGTGGAAATTAATAAGCTGATGGCACTTGAAGTCGCTAGAGAAGGACGAGCTGAAGATGGATCACTGATGGATTGCAAGGCAAACGACATTATCCGCCCAACAAGAGTCTGGTGGGGCCAGGCGGAAGCTGTCATTGGCTTTCATAATGCCTATGAACTAACAAATATCCCAAACTATTTAAGATACAGTGAAGAGGTTTGGACATATATTCAAGCGTCTATTCTGGATAAACGAGAGGGTGGCGAATGGTACTCCCGCATTGATGCAAACGGGGAGGTTATTTCTTCCCTGCGTGATCCTAAATACAGTACGCCAGAGAATATTGTTGATTCATGGAAATGCCCATACCATAATGCAAGAATGTGCTTGGAAATGATTAAGCGTTTAGAAGATTAATAAAAATAAGCAAACCCACTTGGGCAGTGGGTTTGCTCTTTTTATGCCATTAAAATGCTGTCTATAGCCGCTAGCTCTTCTTTACTAAAGTGAATGTTATTTAAAGCTTTCACATTATCTTCAATCTGACTCACTTTACTTGCACCAATTAGAACACTCGTGACAATTCCATCGCGTAAAATCCAAGCAACCGCCATTTCTGCAAGTGTTTGCCCTCGTTCTTTAGCAATATTGTTTAATGCTTTTACTTTATCAAGCGTTTGGTCCACATTTTCTTTATGTAGCCATAACCCCGTTTCGCGATTTGCACGAGAATCTTCTGGAATCCCATTTAGATATCTGTCTGTCAATAATCCTTGAGCAAGGGGACTGAAGGCAATAGCCCCAAGTTGTTTTTCAACAAGGACATCCTTCAAGCCTTCTTCAATCCAGCGGTTAAACATGCTATAGGAAGGCTGATGAATAATGAATGGCGTTTTTTTCACTGCAAAAATTTCAGCAATCTCTCTAGTTTGCTCTGGAGTATAGTTCGAAACGCCAACATAGAGAGCCTTCCCTTGACGCACCAATAAGTCCAATGCTTCCGCCGTTTCCTCTAAAGGAGTCTCTTCATCTGGACGATGATGATAATAAATATCTACATACTCAAGCCCCATTCGCTTTAAGCTTTGATCCAGACTAGCTACTAAATACTTTTTCGAACCTCCATCTCCATAAGGACCAGCCCACATCCCATAGCCTGCTTTCGTGGAAATAATTAATTCATCCCGATATGGCCTCATATCCTTTTCCATAATCTTCGCAAAATTCTCTTCCGCACTACCAGCAGGAGGTCCATAGTTATTCGCTAAGTCAAAATGCGTGATACCTAGATCAAACGCTCTTCTCACAAGAGCACGACTATTCTCAAATAAATCAACATCCCCAAAATTATGCCATAGCCCTAATGATAACGCCGATAATTTCAACCCACTTTTCCCAACACGGTTGTATTTCATCTTTTCATATCTATGTTCATTCGCAATATACATAATCAATCCCTCTTCTCCAAGTATTTTAACTGCTACTTTTTGAAAAAAAAACATAGTGGACTAGCAATTTATTAGACTTTAGGTAGAACATTTGGTGGTTAATCACCACTTCGTCGAAACAGTACCAGTTTGTTTGTGAGTTTAGCCGTTTTACATGCGCATTTTGCTAGTTTACTTGTGGGTTTGGCGCTGTTACTTGCGCCTTTCACTGAGTTAGTTGCGCCTTCTCCAGTTTTTCTTGCGACTTTCTCTACTTTACTTGCGACTCCGACTCTTTTCTTGCGACTTTTGCAACTTTACTTGCGACTCCGACTCTTTTTCTTGCGCCTTTCGCACCTTTTCTTGCGACTCCGACTCTTTTCTTGCGACTTTTGCAACATTACTTGCGACTCCGACTCTTTTTCTTGCGACTTTCGCACCTTTATTTGCGACTCCGACTCTTTTTCTTGCGCCCTTCGCACCTTTTCTTGCGACTCCGACTCTTTTCTTGCGACTTTCACACCTTTACTTGCGACTCCGACTCTTTTCTTGCAACTTTCGCAACTTTACTTGCGACTCCGACTCTTTTTCTTGCGACTTTCGCACCTTTTCTTGCGACTCCGACTCTTTTCTTGCGACCGCTACCTTCCAAACGCAAGCTGATAATTATATACTGCCCCAATTAAATTCGCATCGTTTCGAAATTCGCAAATTGCTACTTCTGGAACAAATGGAGCGATTTTCGCGCTTTTTACAACTTTTTCGAGATATTTGTTCAGCTTGTCAAGTAAGTCTTCCTTGCTAGAGACACCGCCGCCGATAATGATTTTTTCTGGATCAAAGCTGTATTGCAGATTATAGATGCCTGTTGCTAAATAGTGATAAAATGTTTCTACCTCTTCTTGTGCAATGTCATCTCCTTGTTCTGCGAGCTCAAATACTTCCTTGCCGCTTAATTCCCTTTCTAATTGCTTCCGTTTGGAATAACGCTGTGCCATTTTCACCGCAGTACCTAGGTCGCTGAATGTTTGATCATCTTTTAAAAGCATGTATCCGAATTCGCCGCCAAATAGATGCTTTCCGTGACGTATTTTCCCGTCGACGATAACTGATCCGCCAATTCCAGAGCCTATAACAACAAACAAAACATTTTGCAGTCCTTTTGCTGCTCCTTTCCATACTTCCGCAAGCGCTGCACAGTTCGCATCATTTTCCATCGAAACAGGGCAGCCAAAAAGCTCCTCTAGCTCGAAAAAAATGGGAAAGTGATGGACATAAGGAACTGCACTTGCCCCTTCAATGACACCTTTGCTCTGGTTAACGGCACCTGGAGCACTGATTGCCACACCGTCAATTTGATATATTGCTTCCATTTTATTTTTTAGCTGGACCATCTCCTGCTTCATCTCATCCCATGTTTTAGGTGTGACGAAAGATCCTTTGTCCACTAGTTCTTCTTTTTCCCATACGGCAAACTTTACAGAAGACCCGCCTATATCCATTACTAATAACGACATATGAATACCTCCACTTTTGTGTGCGTTTTCACTATTATTATATGCTTTAAGAAAAGACCATCGCAAAAGATATGCGATGATCTTCTTACTAATTATTCAATCCCATTATTGGCACTTACTTCTTTGATCCAATGACCTGACTTTTTAATGGTTTTAACCTGTGTATGAATATTATTGGAGATAAATCCATAACGGTTGCGGTAGGCGTTCATCCAGCTCCAGCAATCGATTGGTGTCCATAAATGGTAGCCGTAGCAATTAGAGCCTTCTTCGATTCCTTTATGAACCCATTCTAAATGCTCTTGGATAAATTCGATGCGGTAATCGTCCTCGATTACGCCCTCTTCATTTAAGAAACGTTCTTCACGGGAAACACCCATTCCATTTTCCGATACGAACCATTCGATATTTTTGTAGTTGTCGCGAATATTGATGGCAATATCGTAAAGGGCTTCAGGGAATATTTCCCATCCCTTATCTAAGTTCATACGGCGGCCTGGCATTGCGTAATTATCATAGTAACGATCTGGCATCCAATCTCCGACACTATTTGGTGCTACATCTGGTGCTTTTACGCGAGATGGGTGATAGAAGTTGACGCCAAGCGTATCAATTGTATTTTCTTTTAAAAGCGAAAGCTCTTCGTCTGTTGATTCCCAAATCACTTTATCCTTTGTTAAAAGTTCCACTAACGCTTTTGGAAACTCTCCGTAAACAGCTGTGTGCAGGAACATTTCATTGCGCCATAGATCTGCAATTCGACCTGCTTCCACATCTTCCTTCTTATCACTTGCTGGATAAGAAGGAGTTAAGTTTAGGATTGTACCAATTTTTGCACCCTTCTCATTCATTTTTAAGGCACGGAATTCTTTAATCGCTTTTGCAGATGCTAGGTTTAGATTGTATGCTACCTGTACTGCTTTTTTCCCATCGACTACTTTTGGATAATGAAATTGATATAAATATTGACCATCGACAATGACCATTGGCTCATTAAAAGTGAACCAATGCTTTACGCGATCCCCGAATAATTCGAAGCAACGGCGAGCATATTTGGCAAAAAGATCGACAACATGCTTAGACTCCCAGCCCCCATATTTATGATATAGCTCTTCTGGCAAATCAAAATGGTGTAGGTTCATTACAGGTGTAATCCCTTGCTTAATAAATTCATCGATGACATTGTTATAAAAACGTACACCATCTTCATTTAGGCTTGCTGTTTCGAAATCATCAATTAAACGTGTCCATTGAATAGAAGTACGAACAGAGTTTAAGTTAATTTCTTTCATTAACGCTATATCTTCTACATAGCTATTATAAAAGTTGGACGCTGTATCTGGTCCGACTTGATTATAGAATGCTTCAGGCTCTTTCTCATACCAGTAGTCAAATACATTTGCATGTTGTTTATTAAATCGTCCTTCACTCTGTGGTCCTGATGTCGCTGCACCCCACCAAAAATTTTCTGGGAACTTTTTCATGTTCATTTCTCCTTTATTGTTTCGCTGTTAAATAAAATATTTTGCTGTTGTAATCCGTTATATGCTCTCTTGACCAGTATTCGCTGGCACGGTCAATATAATTTCCTGCGAAAAGGAGACCGATTTCCATTAAATCATCGCCATAGCGCACTACTTCATTGTTTATTGTGTATAATTTATCTGCTGCTAAGCCTTTTAGCTGCAAACGCTCGTAAGGTCTATTTGGCTTTGCTAAAACTTCATAGTAGCCGACAATTGCTTCTGCTCGATCCTCTGAGACAACCATCCACGCTGTTTCATTTTTCGTAAAAGGACTTTGTAGACGGATAAACGTCCCTTGCTGAATCAGCTTGCGATGCTTTTTAAAGAAAGCAATATGCTCCTTTATCTTTGCATGCTCCTCTTCAGTCATTTTTGTAATGTCTAATTCATAGCCAAAAGTACCAAAGAAAGCAACATTCGCTCGCGTATCTAAACTTGTCATTCTACCAACTTGATGGTTTGGAACGGCTGATACATGGCTTCCAATACTAGAAAGTGGATAAACCATGGACGTACCATATTGAATTTTCAATCGCTCTACAGCATCTGTATCATCACTTGCCCATGCTTGCGGAGCATAATAGAGCATACCTGGGTCAAATCTTGCCCCACCTCCTGCACAGGACTCAATTAACAAGTGAGGATATTTTTGAAGTAATCTTTCATATAGAGAATAGACACCTAAAATATATCGATGGAACACTTCCCCTTGTTGCTCCTTTGGCAAAGCAATCGAGAATACCTCAGAAATATAACGGTTCATATCCCACTTAATATAGTCAATTTTGCTCGTTGAAAGAATTGCATCCATCTGTTCAAAAATACGATCGACAACTTCTTGTCGAGAATAGTCAAGGACAAACTGATTTCTGCCATGGGATGTTCTTTTTCCAGGGACATGAATAAGCCAATCTGGATGCTCTGCAAAAAGCTTTGTTCCTTTATTAATCATTTCAGGTTCAAACCATAGACCGAATTTTAGGCCTAACGCATGAATCTTCTCTGCTAAACCCTTTATGCCATTTGGCAATTTGTCTTTATTTTCAAACCAGTCTCCTAAGGAAGAAGTGTCGTCATGTCTTTCGCCAAACCAGCCATCATCTAGAACAAATAGCTCTACCCCAAGCTCGGCTGCTTTTTTCGCAATTTCGACAACCTTTTCCTCGTTAAAGTCAAAATAGGTTGCTTCCCAGTTATTGATGAGAATCGGTCGTTCCTTATCCCGCCATTCGCCTCGAGCAAGTCTCGTGCGATAAAGCTCATGGAAGGTCTGACTCATGCCATTCAATCCTTCATCCGAAAAAACAATGACTGCTTCTGGTGTTTGAAATGATTCCTTTGGCTTTAATCGCCAAGAGAACTCGAATGGATTTATTCCAATCATCGCTCTTGTCACTTGATACGTATCAACTTCAACTTGTGCCAAAAAATTGCCGCTATAAATGAAGCTGAATCCATAAGCTTTTCCTGTATGCTCTGTCGTATCTGGACGAACAAGTGCCATAAACGGATTATGCTGATGACTGCTCGCCCCTCTTGCACTAGAGATAGTTTGAACACCCGTTATTACAGGCTTTCGCTCCATATGATTTTCCCGTGCCCAAGCACCATGCAAATGAACGAGCTCAAAGTTTTTATCTGGAAAATCAAGACTTAAGCTCATGGCCGATTCTAAATCGAAGACTTGCTCTCCATTATTTACAAATTTCACACTTCTAGCAATCGCCTTTCTTCCAGCGAAAATAGTATAAAATAAATGAATGCTTATATCCGAATACGTATCTTTTAATACTACTTCTAGCGTTTCTGCTTCTTCCTTATCCTCTACATAGGTGGCAGGCAATCCAGTTAATGCTGGTTTCCCTTCTAGGATTTTATGATAATCGTAACGGAAATCAGAAATTCGATCCCCCTCTGGATAGCGAATTTGCTGAGCCGGTGTGCGAAAATCAGTTGTTCCATAGGAAGGATATTCTTGTCTTATATGTTCTAAAGAAGAGGTATGGTCCCCCTCTAATTGATTGTTGGAAGGACGAATTTCTCTTTCTAATAAATATTGAAAATTTTCACGATGTCTAATCGCTTTGCCAAAGTAAAGATGCTCAAGCTGGGACGTTTTTTCAATGACGCGAAATAAATAACTAATAAGTCCATTTGTTAAATGAAATTCCAAGGTATCCTCATTGAAAACAATCATTTTACTCATCATTTAACAAAAACCCCCTGACTCTATCTCCTAGCTTCGGCAAATATTCATGGCCGTACTCAGGGAAGAATATCATCTCTTTTGGTGAAGAAATCTGATTGTATACAGCAAATTGTGTTGCCGGCGGACAAACTCCATCTTCTAGCGCAATGGCCCATTTCACTTCCGCCTTAATTCTTGGCGCCAAATGCTGTAAATCAATATATTCTAATGTATTGAAAAATTCCTCTTCTCTGTCATGCATTGGATCCCGGAATCGGAACCAATATGCCAATTCCTCATATGCAGATGAATTAATATCTAGCTCAAACACCTTGCGATAATCGCTAAGGAATGGGTATTGCGCGACTACTTTTTTCACCCGCGGTTCCAACGCCGCACAGACTAACGACAAAGCACCACCCTGTGAAGCTCCCTGAATAGAAATAGCCTCTTCATCCACTTCCTCCATGCTCATTAAAATTCTTGCCGCATGAGCAGTATCTAAAAATACACTTCGATAATAAAGGCTCTCTGGCCCTTCTTCGACACCACGGATAATTAATCCTTTTAATGTCGTTCCTTTTGCAGTTGTATGGTCCTCTGATTCTCCGCCTTGTCCCCGGCAATCCATTGCAAGAACGGCGAACCCTTCTGTTACCCAAGAAAGCTTATCACCAAAATCCCCACTGTCTCCATGGTAGCCATGAAACATTAGCATACCTGGCACTTTTCCTTCTATTTTCTTCGGACGAATATATTGGCATCTTACTTTTGCCCCTTTTACCCCCGTAAAATATAAATTGTAAAAATCCGCAATTTTTGAAGGAATGTCTACTTTTTCTAATGTATAATCTAAGCTTTGATTATCTAGCTCTTGTAACGCCTTGTCCCAAAATGCATCAAAATCTTCGGGCTTTCTTCCAGATCCTTTATATTCTTGATATTCATTGATTACCTGCTCTTTTTTCATGAATGGCACCTCCGAACTGTTATCGCTTTCATTATAATGTATATACTTGAAATTGTAAATGTCTATATTTATTTTAAATATGTAAAACCAAAATTTTATTAGGAGATGGTCGGGGGATGTTTGCTTGAACTGATTGGCACTTTGTTCACTTATTGGTATTTCTGAAAGAGGATCTGTTACCATGATGCTCGCTTTTTTAGTCATTCGGGCTTAGAGAACGCTTCTCTGTTACCTTGAGGACCACTTTTTCTGCCATTCGGGCTTAGAGAACGATTCTCTGTTACCTTGAGGACCACTTTTTCTGTCATTCGGGCTTAGAGAACGATTCTCTGTTACCTTGAGGACCACTTTTTCTGCCATTCGGGCTTAGAGAACGATTCTCTGTTACCTTGAGGACCACTTTTTCTGCTATTCGGGCTTAGAGAACGATTCTCTGTTACCTTGAGGACCACTTTTTCTACTATTCGGGCTTAGAGAACGATTCTCTGTTACCTTGAGTAGAAATGATAATTTAAATATGTACAAACGTGCTTGAATAAAGATGTACAAAATTGATTATGAATTACATACTAATATTGGGTGATTAGTATGTACATAAAGTTAAATATT
>NZ_JBQKKM010000065.1:0-23146 GCF_052116745.1 Niallia sp. Sow4_A1
ACGAATAAGAAAATCAAAAAAATAATTCAAAGTCAACTTGAACAGTGGATCGCTGGCCTTCCTAATTATATCAAGGCTTATTTGCCGATATCACTCTGCGAAAGTTGAGTTTGTAATTTATGATTATACATATAGTCATATGTTAAAACTAATTTATTCCAACCACTCGTTTTTCCTCTTGTACTCCTTAAGGACAGTCATCCCACCGTACTTTAATACACTGGAAAACTTTAAGCGATTAAAAGGCATTATTCGTTTATTCATCCAATTTAGAGAAAGCAAAGCCCAATTACTTAAAGGTGTTGAGGATTCTGAAGCATCCCCTCCCTCTAAACCCAGAACGCGCAGTCCCTTACACGATCAATTGCATCAGCAATTTGTGAACCTATTTAATGAAATGAACAGCACTTCAAAAAAACCTGACACCAATGTCTTTAAAGCAGATATTTTATTAGCCGCTCTAAAAAGTGATTCCTATTTATTTCAACGAGAGGTTCGTGGATATTCACCAGAAGATATTGCAGAAGCACTTTATGAAATGTTCGTTCTATAAGCTGCAAAAAGACGGTTCTACTGGAGAACAATATTAATTGTCCTCCAGTAGAACCGTCCCTTTGACTGCCTTGATCTTAAACGCCTATATTTTCTTTACAAATTCCGATTTTAATTTCATTGCTCCAAATCCAGCAATTTTACAATCAATATCATGATCACCGTCTACCAAGCGAATATTTTTCACCTTTGTTCCTTGCTTTAAAACAGAGGAACTGCCTTTTATCTTCAGATCCTTGATTACCGTAACTGTATCTCCGTCGTTCAAAACATTTCCATTTGCATCTTTGATCACTCTATTATCACCGTCTGTTTCCAAATCAGTGTTTGACGTCCACTCATATCCGCATTCTGGACAAACCAAAAATGTCCCATCATCATATGTATATTCCGAATGACATTTCGGACAATTAAGCAAATTGCTCATTATTTTATTTCCTCCACCGCTTGAAATTGTACTAAAGTAGTATTATATCAAAAACAGTGGAGCAGTAGAATGAACCTCCATACAATCATTCATTCAAATAAGGTCTTTCTTGCTTATGATGTTCTTTTAAAAATTCCAAAGATAGCTAATTTTGTAGTTGATGCTATATATGGGAAAGGTAATTACAATAATCCCAAAGGAACTATACGAAAGATTCGTAACCAATAGTAACTAATCATTTATCCGTTCTTATTAGCCTCATATACCTTCAACAGCTTTCCTTTTATGGTTGTTTTCTTCATTTTATTCAGTACGATAGGCCCTTTATTATTTAAAATTTCAACATAAGAATGTGTATCCATTATTGTAATGATCCCAATATCCTCTGCTGTTACTCCGTCTATTTTAGCAATGGTACCCACAAAATCTACTGCTCGGAGCTTCTTTTTCTTACCACCATTAAAGTATAGCTTCATAATATGCTTGTTTAGTTTTTCATTTTTTGCTTTTTTAATGGTTGGCTCCACGTTCTTCTTTGCCTCAAAGTCTGCTTTATTTGCAGAAACCTCTTCTTTGGAAGGTGCTGCTAAAGTTGGAATTTCAAAACCGATATATTCTTCAATCTCTTTTAAAAACTTATCTTCAAATGGAGTAACAAATGTGATAGCTTTCCCTTTTTTCCCTGCCCGACCTGTTCGTCCAGTACGATGTACATAGCTTTCCTTTTCTAAAGGAAGGTCATAATTAATAACATGGGTGATACTATCAATATCAATACCTCTTGCCGCTACGTCTGTTGCGATTAAATAGCGGAACTCTCCCCTTTTGAAATCATTCATTACTTCAAGTCTGTCTTCCTGGACCATACCACCATGAATTTGATCACAGCTGTACCCTAAATCTAACAACTGCTCACATAATGTATCTACTCTATCCTTTGTTCGGCAAAAAATGATACAGCTATCAGGATTTTCCACAATCGTTATATCTTGAAGAATAGAGAATTTGTCCTTTTCCTCTACTTTCAGAAGCGAATGATCAATTTTATCTGTTGTGAGTCCCGTTGCCTTTATTTCTATATCAATAGGTGTCTTCATATAGCGAAGAGATAGGTCCTTAACCGCCTCAGGTAGTGTAGCTGAGAATAGCATTGTCACTCGATTCTTTGGTAATGCCTTTATAATAGCCTCCACTTGTTCAATAAAGCCCATGTTCAGCATTTCATCTGCTTCATCTATGACAAGGTAGTTTATTTGATTTAAAGTCAACGTACCTCTCTCTATATGATCTAATACACGTCCTGGTGTTCCTACCACTACATGTGTTTTTTGCTTTAATTCTGTTTTTTGAATGGCAAAAGGCTGTTTTCCATAAATAGCCGCTGCTTTTATTCGTTTAAATCTTCCTATATCAATAAAGTCATCTTTTACTTGAACGGCAAGCTCTCTTGTTGGTGTCAAAATTAACGCCTGAGGCTTATTTTCTTCCCACTCTATTAATTCACAAATTGGAATCCCATAAGATGCTGTCTTCCCACTTCCTGTTTGGGATTTCACTACAAGATCTATTTTCTCTAACACAAGAGGAATCACCTTCCTCTGTACTTCTGTTGGAATTTGATAGTCTAAACTATCTAGAGCCTTTACTATTTGATTACTTAAATTAAAATCATGAAAACCTTTTTCACTCATCACAAAGCCTCTTTTTTTATTTATTCTTTATATTATTTCCGTAACATTCATTCTCTTATACAAACTTCTATTATACGCTATCTTTTCTTGGCAAATGTACAATCCTTTATAAAACAGTCTAAAAAAGACCTACCCTTTTGGTAAGTCTAATGCTTGATATGCGGATTGATACTTTCCGCCTGCTGCTACTTCTGAATGATACAATGCTCTTATAGCCGAACTTTTATCAAGGTCATGTTCATCAATCAAATCCTTTAAGCTTATCTGTAAGTCCTTATTATCTTTGGTTAACTTTTTCATTTGTGATTTCATGTATTTCATAAGATATCTATCCTTCCTAGAGCACAGCTTGCACTTCACTCTATTATGACATAGAATCCTCAAATATTAAAAACATCTTTAACTTATGCTAAGGTTCACCAATCTTATGCTCCATTTTGCCTGTATTAGGGCGCTTTAGGTGCATATTCCCATTTCACCAATTTTTTCTAATAGAAAAAGATGACCTCTACACTGGCAGAGATCATCTTCTATGACTAAAACTCACTTATTTGGTTGCGGATTATCTTCCTCATTCTCTAGCTATAGCTATAAGTTAGGATGGTTGCGTTACTAAAGTGCGCTTTAAGAATTCTCTCGTACGTATTTGTGTCGGGTTATGGAAAATTTGATCTGGACTTCCTTCTTCTGCAATAACTCCTTTGTCCATAAAGATAACCCGATCAGATACTTCCTTCGCAAATTCCATTTCATGTGTTACGATGATCATCGTTTGACCGGAATTGGCGAGGTCCTTCATGACTTTTAGTACTTCTCCCACCATTTCTGGATCAAGAGCGGAAGTAGGCTCATCAAACAACATGACATCTGGACTCATCGATAGGGCTCTCGCAATTGCAACACGCTGCTTTTGACCACCAGATAGCTGTTTTGGCTTTGCATTAATATATTTATCCATTCCCACAACTTTTAAATAATGCATGGCCATCTTTTCTGCTTCTTCTTTGGATCGTTTCAACACCTTTACTTGTCCCACCACACAATTTTTAAGGACATTGTGATTATTAAACAAATTAAATTGTTGAAATACCATACCAAGATGTTTGCGATAATCTGCGACATTATGATTGCTATCCAATATATTTGCACCATGGTAAAATATTTGCCCGCCACTTGCTTTTTCTAATAAATTTATACAACGAAGAAGCGTTGATTTACCAGATCCAGAGGAACCAATGATGGAAACAACTTCCCCTTTATTTACGGAGAAATTAATGTCTCTAAGTACTTCATGTGTTCCATAGGATTTGTTCAGATGCTGTATATCAATGATTTGTTCCATCGTTCTTCACCTTCTTCCATTATTTTTTATCTAATTCTAACTGTGCATCATTTCCGATGATCGTGTAATTATTCGATCCATCTAACTTTTTCTCCATATATAGCAATATTCTCGTAACAATAAAGGTCATTACAAAATAAATCATACAAGCTACGAAAAACGATTCAAAATATCTAAAGTTATTTCCTGAAATGGATTTTGTAACAAAATATAATTCCGTAACAGAAATTACGTTTAATACAGATGTATCTTTAATATTAATAACAAATTGGTTTCCTGTTGCTGGTAGGATATTTCGAATAACCTGTGGTAACACTACATTCCACATTGTTTGTAGATGATTCATGCCAATTGCATGAGCCGCTTCAAACTGGCCCTTATCAACGGAAACAATCCCACCACGAACAATTTCCGCCATATATGCTCCTGTATTAATGGATACAACAATAATAGCTGCAGTGAGCACATCCATATTTAAACCAAAAGCTAGCGCGGAACCATAAAAGATAACCATCGCTTGGACGATCATCGGTGTTCCGCGGAAGAATTCAATATAGATAGACAAGATGATATTAATTACTTTTAATATAACTTTTTTTACTACTCGTTCCGGGGTCGGGATAGTGCGAATAACCCCTGCAACCAATCCGATTGCTGCTCCAATAATAGTTCCGATTAACGCAATCAAAAGCGTTACACCAGCACCACGAAGAAACATCGGCCAGTTCTCTGAAATTATTTTAATGATCCACTCAAAACTCATCTTTTCTCCTCACTTACTTGATAAAACCGTCTGTATAAAGGCTACAGTCGGTTTTATCCTTTTTTATTCTGCTGCAGGTTGATTTTTAATAGCATTATCCATCATGCTTGTACGTTCTTCTTCTGGAATATCTGCTAAAATTTTGTTAATCTTCTCTGTTAAGTCACTGCCCTTTTGAAGACCAACAGCGGTAGTTGTCTCCTCTTCTGACGTTTTGAATCCATCCTTAAATTCAACCATTACAAACTTATCATTTGCAGTGGAAGCACTAATCCCTTCTGGACGTTCAGATACATATCCATCAATAACTCCTGACTCCAGTGCTACTCTCATAGCGGGGAAGTTATCCATTGCCGTCTTTTTTTCTACACTATTAATTTGATCAATAACAGAATAATGGAATGTATTTAACTGTGCCGTAATTTTTGCTCCTTTAAAATCCTGGATAGACGTAGCATTTTCAAACTCACTACCTTTTTTTACTACCATTACTAAATTGGATGTATAGTAGTTACCTGAAAAATCTATTGTTTCTTTACGCTCTGCAGTCGGTGACATCCCTGCGATGATGGCATCAATTTTTCCTGAAACTAATCCTGGTACTAAGCCATCCCACTCTGTTTTTACAATCACTAATTCTTTTCCTAAACCTTCTGCCACTTTTTTAGCAATCTCTACATCATAGCCTCCAGCATATTCTGAAGACCCTTCAATTTTCACCGCACCATTAGAATCATCATTTTGCGTCCAGTTAAACGGAGCATAACCTGCCTCCATCCCTACTTTAAATGTATTATCATCATTCGATCCAGAAGCTGAATCGCTGCTTGTCCCACATCCAGCTAATAAAAGCATTGCGGATAATATTAAAACTAAAAATAATGTTAACTTGTTTCTCATGATGTCTTTCCCCCTGTTTTCCTATTAATCTACTAAAACAAAAAAAGACCTGAGATAAACTCAGGTCGTAGTATATGCGATAGCCCTAAAGTCCTCTCTTTTATCCCAAATGAGATAGCACAACTCAATAAACTAGGTGTTTATTGAGACAGTCCTGCAGCTCTTAACTACAGACCCAGCATGTAATATGGAGAATATTACAAACTTCGGCGACATTTCCTTCTCCCTAGCATCAAAGCTCCTCAAACTCCACTAAAGACTGTTAAATATCGCGCCTCTACCTCACTGTAAAAAAAAGTGAGGTCTTATTCAATTAGTTTTTATAGTAACGTATTTTGTCGATATTCGTCAACTTGTTTTTTGTTATCCATTATTTATTTTGAATTTTTAGTGAACTTTTCCTCTTTTTCAACCAATAAAAAAGGATCAACCATATCGTTATGGCCAATCCCTTTTAAAATTATTATTTAGCTTTCTTAGAAACTCTTACGACATTAAAGATACTGGCTGCTAAGCCGCCCCATAGGATAACCATTCCAACTACCATCATGGTGATCGCACTAGCTGACATATTAAACAACCTCCTTATTCTTGTCTAGAGCATTAGATTTCCACTTTTTAAAGGATAGAAGAACCCCAATAATGATGCTCAAAGCGACTACTAACACACCTGCATACAAAATTAATGTTGTTGGATATCCTTCATAATTCTCCTTTAAATTCTGATGAATGTTGTCAACCATCATATAACCAAGAACAAGAGGTGTTACAATACTTAAACAGAACTTCCACCAAGCACCAATACGTATATCAGAAATAGCATTCGAATGAGTCTGTAGTCCATTTAATCCTCTAAAGAACCAAGCAATTAAGATGACTTCTACTAATCCTGCCGTAACAATTCCAAAGTTATTTATAAAGTAGTCAACTACATCAAGTAAATATAAACCGCCATTTGTTGCAAAAAGCAAGGAGATTACTGTTGCCACTAGCCCGCTTGTTAGTACCGCTTTTGTTCGTGATACATTAAACTTCTCTTGAACTCCTGCGATGAAGGTTTCTACGATAGAAATAAGCGATGTCATACCTGCAAAAACAAGAGAAAGGAAGAATAATACCCCAAATAGACCATTCATTCCAGGGAATTCATTGATGATGCTAGGGAAGACTACAAATGCTAGTCCAATCCCACTACTTACTACATCTTCAACAGCAACGCCTTGTTGATTTGCCATAAAGCCGAGTGCAGCAAATACACCAATACCTGCCAATAATTCAAAGCCAGAATTTGCAAATGCAGTAATGAATGCATTATTATTTATATCCGACTTTTTTGGTAGATAACTTGAATAAGTAATCATGATTGCAAATCCAATCGATAAAGAGAAGAATATTTGCCCATATGCTGCAATCCAAACCTTTCCGTCAAGAATCATTTCCCAGTTTGGTTTGAAAAATGCGTTTAATCCTTGTGTCGCTCCATCAAGAGTTAAAGCACGAATTACGATTACTAAAAACATAACAATCAGGATAGGAAGGAATATTTTATTTAATCTTTCAATCCCTTTTGAAACTCCACGATATAAAACAAAGAGAGCCACTGCCCACACACAAAGTACTGGAATAACAATACCAGGAACTAATCCACCTATTGTGCCAGGTTGATCCGCTATCTTTAATACACTACCAAAAAAGAAGCTTTCAGGGTCTGAACCCCATTGCGTACCAAATGAATAAATTGTAAATTTTATCGCCCATGCGACAATAACTGCATAATAAGTACAGATGACAAAGGCAATTAATAACTGCCACCAACCAAGCCATTCTGCTTTTTTATTTAAACGGAACAGCGATAATGGTGCTGATCCACGAAATTTCTGACCGATTGTAAACTCTAAAATTAATATTGGAATCCCTGCTGTTATGATTGCAAATAAATAAGGTAAGAAAAAGGCTCCTCCTCCGTTTGCATAAGCAACTGCTGGAAACCTCCAGATATTCCCTAAACCAACAGCAGATCCGACAGCTGCCAAGATAAAGCCATACCGTGATCCCCATTGTTGACGTTGTTCCATAAGATGACCTCCGATTAATCACTGTTTTAGAAACATTCAGATAATTTTTCACATTCTATTAATATAGCGTCTGTTTTTTGAAATGTCAAACTATTTATTGATTTTTTTGTCGAATTTTTGTTTTATCGTTTCTATCACTTGTATTGCATTTCTCCGTACAAAGGAACTCCATGAAAAACTTGTTTCCCCTAACTGTTACACATCCCTTAGCATATAAATCTACGGAAATTGTTTAAATAAATATAGTAACTGAAAAAGAAGCATTTGTGCCCAAACAAAAAACCAAAAAACATTGAATTCAAGCGTTTTTTGGTTTTTAATCTTTCTGGTTTTAGTTAACGAACTATTTTTTGAATAGACATTTTAGAATATGCTGCTAAATCATTTCAGAAAATGCATGGAATTACACACTTTATCCATCTTCGACAAATTTCGAGAATTCCCTGTGCATCCTAACTTTCAACCTACACTACTTGTTCATGGAATGAAGAAAGTCTCCTAATAAACTATCTAAATCTTCATTTTCACTGTCTTCTGGTTCCTTTTCCGCTTCTGCTTCTATTGATTGATTATGTGTTGCTTTATCCCAATCAAAATTGTCTAAATCATCCATGCTATCTATCTCTTCGATAACAGCTGTTTCTTCCGTTGCATGCAAATAGTCATCCGCTTCCGCTACTTTCTCCCGTTCATTTGTGCTTTCTTCTTGCAAATACAAGGCCTCGTCTATATCTAAAGAATTACTATTTAAAGATGCTAGCAAAACTGTTGAACGAACTGGATCTTTTAAAAGCTGGTATATAATCGCACCTAACAACGCCTCAGAATGCTCGTGCTTCAACCAATCTCGCTGTGATTTGCTTAATTTATGGGGAAGAGGAATTGTAATTGTTTCTCGTTCCTTTGAAAAGGACTGACCAACCCCTTGTAGCACAAACTCAGCTATTTTACTTGAAAAATTTCTTCTTTCGACTTCCTTAAGCTTTTGTAAATGATTTAAAAGATGATCAGGAATATCAGAAGGGACACGAAATGAAATAGCTTGTCCTCGCTTAATTCCCTTTGAACTAGAGCTTTTCATATCATCACCCTATTAATTTTTCACAGGTTCTTGTGGTAGATTAGGCTTCTCTGTCTTTCTTACAAAATCAGTAATGAGCTTATAATAAGCATTTGCCATCATCCAAATGCTCTCTTTCTCATCTTCAAAGAATTCAATGTTATAGCCATCTAAATTATTATTTAATGTTTTAATGTACTCTTTTAGTACATTTGCTCCTCCACCAACAAAATAACAGATTTCTGTCTGAGAATTCTTCTGCCATACGTTACGTAATAATCGATATTGTTTTTTCGCTAGTTCAAGTAAGATACGATCCGTAATGTCATGAACACTTGTCCGGCTTCCCTTAACCATAATATGGTTTCTGTCATTTTTTCGCGTGATAATTTCCACTACATCACGTCGACTGTCTAATTCAATGCCGTGTTTGGATCGAATTTCTTCTCTTATAGACTCTAGTGATTCCGATACACCAAGATTAAATCCTTGCGCTTTATCATCATCGACATTTCGATTTTTTATAACCGCGATATCTGTAGATAAACCACCTATATCCTGAATAATAATTCTTTTATCGATTAAATCTTTATTAATAACTTTCAACTGATTATCCATGACAAGATTGATATAGGCTGCAAATCCTTCAGGATAAATTTTCACTTCATTAAATTTAATATTTACTTTCAACCCTTGGTATTTAGGGGTCACAAGAAATTCCACTTGATGGACAGAACCAACTAATTTAGATCGATATCCAGCGTCCTTACCTTCCTTTACTTCTCTTAGAGGGAGCCCTGTTCCAAGCGTATAGTTTGCGTCAATGACATTTTTCATTCGTGGGAAAGAATTCGAATTCTTCTCATTGACTGCATCTAAAGCCAATGTAGCAAAAAGCATCACTAATGTTTGATCTTCCTCCGATTTAGCACTGCCTGGATCTAATTCGGTTGCACTGCTACTCTTTGTTGCTAAATGGCCAACACGATAGATAGCATTATTTTCTTTTAATGAAGGGGAGTGAACTTTAATATGTATTCCTTCGAGAGGATTCTTGTTATCTAATTCTTCTATTCCTATTACAGGACGGTCTTCTGTATCTCTTGCCACAATATTAGGAATATTCAATTCGCACTCTACTTCTCCAAAGATTGCCTTAATGGAGTCATTACCAACATCTACAGCCGCAATTCTAGAGCTCATCTTTTCATCATTCCTTTTCTTTTTATTGGATACTCTGTTTTCTAAATCTCCTATTTCTTATTTAAGGCTATAAGAGATTGCTAGATTAAATCAATTGATTTACCAAAAAAACACTTAATTGTAAACATCTCGTAAACTAAGTGTATTTGTAGACATTTTCGTAATCTTTGAATACAAATGTGTATACATTCGGTAAATACAGCATGTTTACACATTTGTTTACACGTAAACGACTTTGTATACGTATTGTTTACTTTTTGTATACTTGTAATTGTTTACGTAAACAATTCTTTTCCAAGGAAATTACTGTCTAGGCTTTTAAACATTGTTCGGGGATTTCCTTTATCTTGATATCATCTCCTAAGAAAAAGGAGTCAATTTTATTAGTTCAGATTATTCTTCTGTGTCCTGAATATTAGAGTTGGTATTTTGATAAAAACAGCACCTCTCTATCAATGGAGGATGCTGTTTTTTTGTATTATTCGGTTGCCCTTTTTATTACTACTAGAGAATATTTAATACTAAACTTATACTTTATAAAAAGTATCAGTATCAGCAAACATCCGTTGGTCCTGATTTAGTGCACTAATTTTATCCATGTCCTCTTCGGAAAGTTCAAAATCAAAGACATCCTTATTTTCAGCAATGCGATGGGGCTTAACCGACTTTGGAATCGTCACTACTCCTGTTTGTATGTCCCAGCGGATAATAATTTGCGCTGGTGATTTATTGTATTTTTTTGCAAGTTCAACCAAAATTGGTTCCTCAAGCAGACCACCCTGCATTAATGGAGACCAAGCTTCAAGCTGGATGCCGTGCTTTTTGCAAAAATCATGCAATTCTCGTTGATTAAAGCGTGGATGATATTCTACCTGGTTGACCATCGGCACAATTTCACTGTTTGCGATTATTTCTTCAAGATGATGAACCTTAAAATTACTTACCCCAATTGCCCGGACACGTCCATCCTTATAAAGCTTCTCAAGTGCTTTCCAAGTGTCTATAAATTTCCCTTGTGAAGGAAGTGGCCAGTGTATTAAATAAAGATCTAGATATTCGAGCCCCAATTTCTTCATACTAACGTCAAATACTGCCAATGTTGCTTCATATCCTTGGTCAGCATTCCAAACTTTCGTTGTAATAAATAGCTCCTCACGAGGAACATTTGATTCAGCGATGGCTTTGCCTACACTCTCTTCGTTTTTATAAGCAGCAGCCGTATCGACGCTTCGATAGCCGACCTCAAGAGCAGCTTTAACTGAATTTACAACCTCTTCTCCGTCCTTTACTAGAAAGACGCCTAAGCCTAACCATGGCATCTCCACACCGTTCTGCAAAGTAGTAGTACTTCTAAGATTAGAAATCATCTATTATCTCTCCTTATTAAAATAGTCATTACATCTTTACATAATCTCTCCACTTATGAACAGGCTGCCAATTTAATAATTTCTTCGCCTTTTCATTGTTTAATAATGGCGCAAATCCAGATATATCTTTACGAAAATCCTTTACAGTTGGAAAGCATGTTTCCATTAACTGTTTACTTTCTATATCCATACTTGTTTCATCCGCCCCGATATTAAGGGCAACTGACCTAAGTCCATCTGTCTCAATTGCCAATCGGTAGGCACTAGCAGCATCTCGTGTATCAATATAACTCCACAGAATCGTTTTTCGCTGTTCTGGATCATGGATAAATTCAGGGGAATTTTCGTACTTTTCAGGGGAGATAACATTCCCTAAACGAAAAGATACGACCTGCATCCCTGTTCTACGATGAATCATATCCGCTGTTTTTTCATTAACAATCTTGGATAAACCATAGCTCTCTTCCGGCAATTGTGGGTGATCTTCATCTATTGGCACATATTGTGGTGTTAAATTTTGCTTTGAAAAACAAATACCATAGGAGGACTCACTTGAAGAGATTACCGCTTTTTTAATCCCTAAATTCCCTGCTGCTTCTAAAATGTTATATGTAGATATAACGTTGTTTTCAAAGGTCACTTCATTTGGATGGGAATATGCAACCGGAATCGCTGAAAGATGGACAACCGCATCTGCATCAGCTAATACCCCATATACTTCACCAAGATTTGTTAAATCTGTTATTACTGTTCTGCAGAGCGCTTCTTTTGGATACTGCCTATCCACATTAAGAACTTCATAACCATGATTGATAAACTCTTTTATGACATCTCGGCCAAGTAGACCACTTCCACCTGTAATGACAACCTTTTTCTTCATTTTCTCTCCTCCGTATCTACTTAATAGAAAAATACTTTTGTAGTTCTAAAAAGAAGTTTGTGTTTTACCTATACTTTGTTTATCGTGTAAACTAAGTGTAGGTAAAGCGCTTCCATTTTTTCAAATAATACCTTTTATGCTGACCAAAAAAGTTGAAGGAAATGGTTAAGACTGGAAGCCAGCCATGGGCTGAAGGCCACGAATAGTAAATGGGGGGAGTACAGGTTCGGACGAGCTATGAATATCCCTCTTCTCTTATACTAATTAACCACTAAAGGCTTGGGGAATTAGGAAAAAATAGTTTAATAAGCAATGATTCCAACTATCTTAAACGATCAATTAGCATTCAGATGGGTTAACGCTATTTTTGTGGAAGTAAAAAGTTATGAAGATTTATGACCCCCGAAAGGAGTAAGCTTAATAAATGGAAGCTATGGCGCTTAGGTATTTAAATAAAAATATTCTTCATCATATTAATATAATAGAAAGTATTAAACGACATCAAGCAAATATCATACGATCAGATATTCACGGGGGGGTATTGTTTGATGTTCCGAGTGAGACCTATATGATTAGTTGTGACAGTTTGGAAGATTATAAGAGATTGTTACAAGATATTGAAGAGATAAAAGAATGCGAAGTATTTCAAAGTTGGGCCAAATCTTATGTTCAGGAGAAATACCATTTAATTCATAGAGATACCTATTATCAGGCAGCGATTTTAAAAGAGTTTCCCGTGACTATTCCAAAACCAACATTAACCATAAGATGTCTTAATGAAAATGACATTTCTTTAGTGAAAACTTTTTATCCTACTAATGATTATACATATGTTATCCAACGTCTTATGGAAGGTACTCTTTTCGGTGGGTTTTCAAATAATAAGGTGATTGGATTTATTGGCATTCACGATGAAGGTTCAATTGGCTTACTAGTAGTGATTGAAAAATACAAAAGACAAGGGTATGGACTCGCTCTACTGAACTTCATCATTCACCATTTTATAAAAAATAATAGAATCCCTTACTCTCAAATTAGTCATACGAACCAAGCTTCCATATTTCTTCATCAAAAAGCAGGGATGGAGATTTCAACAGGTGTGATTGAGTGGCTCACTGCACAATGACTATCCGGAAAATATTTTGTGTGTTCCGTTTTCTAGCTATTGATTAATATTCTTATGCGCTAGAAAACTTTTTATTTTTGCAGCTATGCCGATGATTAGATAACTAATTCCGTTAGCAATAATGACTAAACCAATGAAAGCTGCTCCAAATCCTGCTCCTTCACCAGTACCACCACTACTATGGTCCAGATTCACAAATAGGGAACCAGAAATGAAAGCAATAATGGGGCCAAATACACCTAAGATAATACCTGATAACCAAAAAGGTAATTTGATTCTTCGATTGAAGTAAATTGCAGAAAAATTTAAAATTAATAGAGCTACTATCAATACAAGCCAAATCAATCCATCTCCACTCATATAACCCTCCTATTTTCAGTTTTTAATCATATATAGTTTTTTTCAGTACTAGTGATGCACGAAAAATATTGTTTAGGAAATAGATTGACTTAAAAAGTCACTTTTAGAATCGATTCTATCTAAAACAAAACCATAAAACGTTAAATTTTTTATAGAATACTAATTTACTTGTAATCATTTTTCGGTCCTTCATCCATTATTACCTCGACCAAATTAGAAGCACCCATCCTAAGCTTAGGTCTAAATTCTGAGTTTGGCTTACTATAAAGATCCAACGGACTTATCATAACCCCATCTTCCGTATTATGAAGGATTCCGGGCACACAGGAATAAATTCTGTCATTATTATTTGCATTCTTGGCAAATATGGTAACAGATGTTCCGTTATGATTATCTATACTCATGGACACCTTGTATCTGTGGAATGAGCCTGTCCCATTTGACTGAGCAGAATAGACCACGGGAACAACTGCGAGTATAGTATCATTTAACCTTAATTTTATTACTTCTGTCTTAGTTGCTCGACTATCTCTCCTAACATCCCCCATGTGTTCAACTGCTCCGTTTCCAAAGCTTCTAAGAGGAGTGGTTCCTTCTGCTCCAAACATAGCCACATCTATTTGCTCACCATTCTTAGTGTAGACTAAAGCATATATATCGTAATCGGTACCAGTCTTCCAAGATACTGTCGCAGTAATTTCAGGCGTTTTCTCGATAATAACTGGCCTTTGACTTTTATCGAGACTTACCTTCCCCTTTACCTTTTCAAGGCTTATCTTGGTATTTTGTTTATTTTTATTCTCAGGAAAATTTACAGCTCCGACAGGTTCCTTAAGTGTTTGTTTTTGAATAGTTATAGATTCGGATGGCTTATTTTGCTCCTCAGCTTTTATCTCCACACCATAATTTTCACATAGACCTTCTAGCCCAGAATTAAACGCTCGACTCCTGCGGGAGATAGAGGAAAGGCTAAGCTTCCTCTCCGGCGCATCGTGCGTCTGTAGCGCAATGGAACGACTTAGTTTTTATAATTGACTATGTTTAAAAACATAGATAACCATCATGAGAAAGTAGCTTTATTTAAGAGCTAAATTAAAGATTGTTCGTCTTTAATGACTAGTTATTTAGTTTTGTCCCAGCCTCTAAACTAACTATGGGGCCTTATAAAAGAGAGAATCTATTTAAACTCTTCTCTCAAATGGAGATTGATTTACTTTTCATATATCCATCTCTCTGCAAGCTCTGGAAAATCAATATATGGATTCCGATTTCCCTGTAAGTCATAGATAGCAAGGTTACGATGTTTTTCATACAAAGATACCGGAAATTTCTGATGCCACTCTAGTAAAACCTCCAGATTTACTAGATTATTGTCCATTATTCCAATATATCGAGTCATAAAATAAAAGGTTGCTCTCGCAACAATTCCCTTTCCATATTCAGGTTCAAACTTCCCTTCATCCGCCTTTCCACAGCCTTCCTGTATACCTAAAATAGAGCTTTCTGGAACATAGTCAGGAAAATCCGCATAAGGGCTGTTTCCACGGCGGCTGTTACACGAGGGATCACAGGCAAATAAATGATGCAAATCCCCTCTCATTGGCTGACGTTTATCAAACCAAGACTGAGGTACTACATGCTCACAGTTTAACGTGACCTTATCGGATAAACTATTACTATTAACACCTGTCTCTTCAAGCATACGAATATCCTTTTCTATAACAGCTACCGGATCCATTTCCTTCCCTGAATAAATACTTTTAAGTTTCCCATTCTCATTAAGATCGACCCATGGATAAACATAACGGTGAGGTGCATAACCTAACTTATTTTGATGTGTTTTTTCTAGTAACTCATGCATGGTTTTTCTATCAAGCGAGCTATCTTTATAATATGTTTGTTTCATTTCTTTGTCTCTATCCTCTTCATAATAAACGTGGTTATTGCTGTACTCTAAATAGGTTGCTTTTGCTATATTTAGTTCCTGTACTAGCATTTCTTGGATCTCAAATTTCTGGTTTTGATTCGATTCTACTTCCTGATTTGAAGCCATGTTTTCTTTTCGCTGCATCTTCTTCCCTCCTATAGGATTAAATGGAAGTTAATTCATGATATTATCAATAGTTTAACAATTCTAACTATTTATTCACAGCTACTTTCGGAGTAATTTCTTTTTAACTATTAAAATATGGCATGAACTTATCCACATATTAGCGAGTTTTCCAAGAATAAAAAAACAAAACAGCATTCCTCAAAATGAACCGAGAAATACTGTTTTGTTATGTTGATTTCTGTTGTACCTAATCGAAAAAATAGTAAACAATCTTTCCCTTCTAAATGGAAAATTTCTATGATTCCATCCCCACGCATTAACAACAAACAATTATTTGGCGTATAAACTTCCCCTTTTTAACTTCACACCGATCTACTATTTCAAAACCTACTTCATTTAGTATTTCATCTATATTTTCCGTTGTCACGACGACCATTTTTTTCGCAAAGCGACGTGCACATTGAAGCATTTCAAATTTTTCCTTATCTGACACGACGGAGCAAAGGTTATAAGGCATGTCTATAATGGCAACATCATACATTTCTGTTTTGTCTCTGATATCTCTTAAGAATACTGGTCCAGAAAGGTCAAAATGTGCGAGATTATTACGAATGCCTTTCATTACTAAAGGATTGTTGTCACTACCTGTTATATTAACTCCCATCGATAAGGCCTCTACCAATACTGTCCCGATGCCACAGCATGGATCAATCACCTTAACACCAGTTAATTCTGGAACCGCAATATTCACTAGTGCTCTGGCCACTCTTGTATTTAATGCCGTTGAGTAATTGTGAGGCTTTTGTTGATGAATAAGCCAAATACCTTGGTTTTCCGAATAGCATCCGAAATACCATTTTCCTTTTAACTTGGTAATCGAGAAAACTATCTCAGGATGATGAAGATTCGCTACACCTGGAATCAAGCATCCAACTTGTCTAGCGATTGCCTTCCTTTCTTCAAAACCCATTTTATCTAGGGGATCTATATCTCGATAATTGATGCCAATTACCTTATAAGTACTATTCCACGCAGGCATGGCTTCAACCTTTTTTAATAGATCTTCCAACGTATCACCCTTAAATAGAACTTCTATTTTTCCTTTTATAAAAGGACTCCTACTTGGGTCTACATTCATCCTGCTCTCTAATATAAAGGCATGTAAGTTAGTACGAAATAGGGAACGAACTTCCAATTTACATAAATGTTCTTCTTCTTCAGCATAATTAAATGTATATAGAAAGGTGTTTGGCACTACACTATTTTGGCTCAAGTTCTTTCTCTCCCTTTTTTTGGATAAGCCCCCTTAGCTGTTCCATTTTTTCAATCTCAAAATGCCATACTCTTGATTAGGAGTATGGCTATCCTGACTTTCCTATAATTCTTACATGTTAGATTTGGTAAAGCCTTCTTCTTGTAGATATTCACGCGCTTCCATATAGCTTGAAAAACTATTTTCTAAATTTACTCCGGCATATATATTCCAAAATCCTTCTTCTTGAAGAAGGAGGAGCGTATTATTTTCAGAATCAGCCCATTTTTCTTCTTCCATTGCTTCTTCTTCAATCTTCTCTCCTTCTAGTGCATTGGGTTCTAATGATTGAATAGATTTTTCGATAATTTCTCTTAATTCTTCCTCTGAAAAATCTCGAATATTTACCATACCTTTATCATCTGTATCATACTCATTTAGCTTGTCCGCATACACAAATCCATTTCCATTTGGATGTAAGTGATACACTACGTTCTTTTTGTCACTTCCACTTTCCAGATAATGAAAATTAACACGTTTTAATGACACATTTTTTCGTTCCAATTGGGGGAACGATTCGATGATTTTTAGTTTATCTTCAAATGATAGCATATTTGCCTCCAGGGTGTTTTTGATACTAATTATTATAACAAAAGCTTATTTACTTATGATAGGGTTCAACGTAAAGTTGGAAAGGGACGCCATTTCATTAACTTACTTTAAAAGTATATAATTAGCCCGTACCTCTAAACAATCTAGATTTACGAGCTTGTTTTAACTATTTTGTTTATTGCATCACAGACAATACTTCTGATGAAGCAGATAATTGAATAGAAGGAACTTTACATTCAAAGTTTAATTTAAGCCACCAATGTGGAGTTGACTTTTCATTAATATAAATTACTCGAACCTCTGGCTTCGCATTATATGATAATAATGAAAAGATGGCTTTACTATAAAAACCAGGGACATAACCTAAATGTTTCCCTCCTTGAGTAAAAATTCCAACAGCATGAGTGTCATGAGGATTAGTTGGCTCTTGTATTAACTTTACTTGTTCATTAACGGCTAACCATGTTGGCCATTCTTCTGGAAGGTTTTGATATCGCATTCCATGAACAAAAAAGCTAGAGTAAAATTTCCCATCATTTTCTCGACGTAGTGGCTGCTCAAAAGAATAGGTATCATTAGCAAGTCGACCACGTGTTTGTTGTAAAAAATCCATTTTTGTAGAGTTTTCGTTTAAACGCAAATCAGACATGATTGCCTTAAAATCGGAACGATCAGGGGAAGGCAATCGACGATCAAATGCTGGAAATAGTTTTTTTGACTGATATATCTTATTTGCATCAGGAAATGCAGGATGCAACATGTAGCCATTATCTAATGCATCTTTAAGTTTTCGATGACCCGTTCCGTAGTTTGTATAAGCAAACTCGTATTGATCATTATAATAAGATAAAGTTCCTACGTGATAATACAACCGACTTTTCGTATCTTGCCAAACAACTAATAATGTGTGACCGTTGCTCATATTATTCTTCACCCCTTCCTACCCAATCTAATATTTTTCCCCTTCGAAAAGGTATTAGATTCGTTAACCACTTCTTTTGTGTTTCACTTAGAATACTTAATGATTTTATAAAAATAGTATATTGCTTCATGTCAAAGTCCTCTAACATCTTTACACCATTATTAAATTCAACTGGATATTGAGAACTAATATATATGATCAAATCTCTAGCTTTGACTTTTTTCTTTTCAAATATACCTGCTTTTACTCTTGTTTTGTTAGTATATTTGTTCAACTCCTGTTCATTGGACAACATGTATGCAAGTTTAGTATCGTCAAAACGGAAGCCTAAGGAGGCACCATTATCATATATTGGAGAAAATTTCACTCCTGAATGTAAAAACAGCAATGTCCAATTAAACGGATGTCGATCTTGATTGCCAATTAGGACATCGAATAATTGTAAATTAATAAATTCAGATTTCATCGCGGACCAATAAGGAAATTTCTCCATAAATTTGAATCCATATTCAATTAATTCAATGTTTTTCAGAGGTGACTCTAATAATTCTTGATAACCGTCCACTAGACTAGGCAAAAGGGAACCACCTTCTTCAGCCATCATTGCATTGTGCTCTTTTACAAAATTACGTAAAAGACACCCCCTCTTCCCCTTTCTTATTACCATTTCAACTTTCATCATTTCAAGACCGCAAAGTGTACCAATTTTAGCAGCAATTAATTCAGTAAGATCTTCCCAAGAAACACCTTCATCAAACTCTCTTGGATATTTAATCAAATAATCTATTCGATTTGGAGAACGTAACTCCTCTTTTTCGAGTGTACTTTTCCCACCATAGCCCACTAGTTCCCAATCACTGATATCCTTTAACATTTTTATTCGGTCCTTTTACTTATTGTTTAATTAATATTAACATATGGATTCTAATTACACATGTAAAAGATTTCAATTTTTTCTGTTTTAATCAATTTATACTGATAATTTAAATTTCCTACTATTTCCATTTTTCCGAACAGACATTTTAGAATAAATTAGCTACTATTTCAGTTTAACAATTCATATAGTTACACTCACTATCAATATTCGACAAATTCCGGGGAGTCCCTGTGAACATAACTTATTTCTCAGTTCGTTAAATAAATCGGAATGAAAGATAACCCATTTTCTTTTCTAGCTTTTTCAGCTTCTTCTGGATTTTCAGCTTGAATTTCAGTAAGAATATCTGATGTTTGTGATATGGAAACTTCTATAATTTTAGAATTTTCATGATTTTTCAATTTTCCTATTACTGTTCTGTCGATTGAAAATTCGGATTGATATTTTTTAAGATATAAATCTATTTCTTTCATTTCATCATGTGAAAGTGGTTCTGCTGTATATCCATTTTTAGCTAACACTTCGTCTATAATTTGTTTTTCACTATCTTCGGATTGTTTTTCTAAAGTTGCAGTTCCACTACCAATGAGTGGTATTTTAATATCGTCACCGATTTCAAGAATACAGTCTTGTCGATTTTTAACCGGAGCAAAAATCATAATGTACTCATCTTCTGCACCTTCAACTTCACCCTTACTAAAAATTGGGTCAACTCGTTCACCAGCTGATTTCAAAAATACACCCGATTTTTTTTCATCAACGATATAACCATATTCCTTATCTATTTTTCTTGCATCAAGAAATTTATGTTCCAATTTACTCATTACTCTAGTTTGTATTCCATCCATGTTCTGCACGGCATTCGGATTAGGTGGTATAGTAACGACCACTCTTGTTTCTAGCTGCGAAAATTCTATCTGCTTAATCTTGTATGTTTCTTGTCTAAAAGTGAATTCTTTATTTACTTCTACAGTTTCTCTATCTGAGATGGCTGATTTAGCAAGCTTAAAATCAATAGGCCAAATTGTTTGAACCTTACTAGGCCCGTTTTTATCATCATATATTGTCAAGTTTTCAATTTCTAAACGAATGTCCTGTCCTTCATATTCTTTTACTGAAGCAAAAGATAAGGCTTCAGCCACCTTGTTTTCTTTACTATCGTAATATCTACTTCCCCAACCTACAGAACCTAATTTCTTTTGTTGATTTCCGACTATCAGGTTGATCGAACTTTCACCCTCAAACAAATCAATATAAACGTTTTTTAAATCTGTATTATCACTTTGATAGGTCAATAGAAGTTTTGTCTCCTTATCATCCGTCATTACACTCTCAAAATGCACGGTTATATCATATTTTTTATCATAAAATGTTTGATTAACAGCTTGACCATTCCCTAGATTAATTGCCGTTCTTACACCGGTATCATCAATATGCTTACTCGAAAAGATTTTATCATATACCTCTTGAATAGTTGCTAAAACAGGAGTAAAAGTGAACATAATAGCAACAATTAAGCCAACTACTGCAGCTAATGAAATTCTTTTATAAAGAGTTACTTTTTTGTTTTGGGTACTAACATTACTTAGTCTAACAACCTTTTCTCCATTGCCTAGTTTTTCCGCTTTATGTATCTGAGTCTCTATTTCATCCCAAACATCTGGCACTTGCTTTTCAATAGCATTGTCCAAATGCTTCAATATTTTATCTTTCTTCATCAGAAATCCTCCTTACTCTATACCTTTTCTAAGTTTTTTTAGAGCTAAACTATACTTCCAAAGTACTGTTCCCAAAGGCATTTCAACGATTTTGGCGATTTCTCTGTGCTTCATACCCGAGATGTCCTTCAAGATGACAATCTGCCTTTCCTCGCAATCAAGCAATTCCAAGTATTTAGATAAAATCATTTTTTCTAAAGGATCACCCGAAAGATATTGCACATGTTCAAAATAATCATTGTCAAAACCTGTTAGTTCCCGCTTTTTCTTTCGATACAGATCTAATGCTGTGTTTCGAGATACGCTAGTAAGCCACGCTTTAACATTTGTTATCTCATTATGTTTCATATGCTGAAAAAGTTTAATATACACTTCCTGTAACACATCTTCAGACAATTCAAAGTCTCTTAGTATAGAAAGTGCAATTGCAAACACATGCTTCTTATATTCACTGAACAATTTCTTAAACTCTTCGATGTTATCTATGGATGTATCTGATTGATGCAAACTCGTTTGACCCATTTTACTTAAGCCTCCTTTCACATACAAGACGTTTCAGACTCCTCTTTTATTGGTTAAAATTTATTTTTTTAGGGATTATTCTCAGTCATTGATTCCACGGAAGATATTGTTTCACATAAATGTTGTACATTCATATCATAGACCGCTCCGAATATTGTTTAATAAATAAAGCTGACTGTTAAAAAGCCTATTTAGGATTGGTTTTTATTTTCTCAGATTTTTCAAAAAACTACTTTCCTAATAGACATTCTGAATCAATTAGCTGCTATTTCATTTAGCAAATTCTTGTAGTAACACTCTTTGTCAATCTTCAACAAAATCCGAGGAGTCAATGCGAATATAACTTTATGAAGGTATTCTTCAGGGGAGGGTGTTGGCGTTCTCCCCCTTTCCAATGGCATCATGGAGGAAAACCATAATAAAATAAAACTTATCAAAAGACGGGGATTTGGCTATCGAATATCCATTTGTTTATGCGATTACGTTTAGAAACTGGACATTATTCGGTATCTTTTATTGAAATAATATTTTCCTATGATAACATAGAAATGTAAGTGGTTACATAAAAAATACCCCTTCATAACAAACCTCCACTTAAAATAATTGAAAAGAGGAGTTTATGAAGAAAATTTTAGTTCCGTTTGTTCGTTTAGCTCGACACTTTTCTGTAACATTGCCTTACAGTTCAAGTGCTGCCAATTCCTCAGTTAAATACTGAGGCTATCGAATTCAGTATATACTTATGAGGATAATTATGGAAAATAAAGAGGATTTACTGCAAGTACAGGAGTTATTACGGAGAATATGTGTCTCATATTTAATGAAGGGATTGACAAAATGACATTTAAAAAACTACGCTACACTGTTATGGGGATATTAATAGGATTAGCAGTTGTGTTCTTAATACTAGTTATAACAGTTACTCAATTAGAGTTAAATAAATGGCAAGACACCATCCCTCTTATTTTGGATTTATATGATCCTAGTATTTGTGTACATTATTTTCATTAATTTAGTGCTCTTGATATGGAAACGTTTTAAAAAAAGTAAGGACACACTATAGTAATCTTTGCCACAGTGACTCCCCAGAAAACCTTGTTTCACATAAATGTTACACAGTCCATAACGTATAAGTTTGCGATTATTGTTTAATAAATATAGCGACTGTAAAAACGCCTATTTAGAATTGTTCTTTTCTCAGATTTTACAAAAAACTATTTTCCGAATAGACATTTTAGAATAAGTTAGCTACTATTTCAGTTTAGCAAATTCATGTAGATACACTCTCTATCCATATTCGACAAATTCCGGGGAGTCACTGTGAACATAACTGCTTGCACATTTTCAAGAACATCGGATTCACAAAGAATAGTAATCATTCTAGAATAAGCTGCTTCTGAAGGGATAGAGTCGGAAACTAAAAACCCACAGTCGAGGCGGAAGA
>NZ_JBQKKM010000066.1:0-22478 GCF_052116745.1 Niallia sp. Sow4_A1
TACCACAGTTTGAAAAAATTAATAGAATAGCTGAGGTTATTTGACATGCTCAAAAATAGTACTATCAAGTTCAAATATTTTTTAAATAACTACTTGACTAATCGTAGGAAAAGAGGCTGGGACATAAGTATTTCAATCAACAACAAACACGAAGTGAAATGGAGCGGAGGACGGTCGACTCCTGCGGGAAATAGAGGAAAGGCTGAGACCCCGCAGCGCAGCGAGGAGGCTCAGCTTTCTCCCCGCGGAAAGCGACAGTCTGTAGCGCAATGGAACGACTTAGTTTTTACACTTGAATATATTTGAAACCATAAATAACTAATATGAAAAAGTAGCTTTATTTAAGAGCTAAATTAGAGATTGTTCGTCTTTAAAGATTAGTTATTTAGATTTGTCCCAGCCTCTTTTCCTATTAATGTGGTAAAAATACTAATTGATAAAGGAATAACACAGCAAACACATATACTAATGGATGTACCATTTTGCCCTTCCCTTTTACTAGTTTTAATAATGGATAGGAGATAAAGCCAAGAGCTATTCCGGTTGCAATGCTTGATGTAAGTGGCATGCTTAAAATAACCAAAAATGCTGGAAAAGCTTCATCAAATTCATTCCATTTTATACCACTTATCGATCCCATCATTAAGCTTCCTACAATAATCAATGCAGGTGCAGTTATAGCAGATAATCCAGATATACTACCTACTAACGGTGCAAAAAAGGCAGATAAAATAAATAATACGGATACAGTGACCCCAGTTAAGCCAGTACGTCCACCTGCAGCCACACCTGAAGTAGATTCAATAAATGCTGTTGTTGGGCTTGTCCCAAACATCGCCCCAACAGATGTTCCAAGTGAATCAGCAAGTAGGGCTTGTCGTGCTTTAGGCAACTTATTGTTTTTCATTAGACCTGCTTGCTCTGCTACACCAACCATTGTTCCCGTAGTATCAAAAATCGTTACCAATAAGAAAGAAAAAACGACGGCATATAGCCCATGTTGAATAACATCGCCAAACGCAGTAAATGGATTACTGATAATAAGCCCTTCTGGCAAATGTGGTGTTGCCATAATCCCATTGTCAAAAGATAAGAATCCAGTGAAATAAGCGATAATGCTTGTTGCAATCATCCCTATGAATAAAGCTCCTTTTACATTCAAGCTAAACAGAATGATGGTGATAGCCAAACCGACCAATGCCAGAATAACGGTAGTCGACTTAAAATCTCCTAAGCCAACAAGATTTTCTGCATTGTCCACAATAATTCCTGTTTGTCTTAATCCAATAAAAGCAATAAACAACCCAATCCCCGCTGTAATGCCATGCTTTAAATTATCTGGTATTGCTAGTATCAGTTTTTCTCTAAAGGATGTTAAAGACAGAATTAGAAAGATAATACCTGCAACAAACACTGCTGATAGAGCAACTGTATAATCAACATTATTATTTCCGACCACCGAAAAGGCAAAATAGGCATTTAACCCCATCCCAGGTGCGATTGCAATTGGATAATTGGCGAAAAGAGCCATCCATAATGTTCCTAAAACTGCTGCAATAATCGTCGCAAGAAACACTTGATCGAACGGAATTCCTGCTTTTGATAGAATATCTGGATTGACAACTACTATATAAACCATTGTTAAAAAAGTAGTGAATCCAGCCATTAACTCCGTTTTCACGGTAGTATTATTTTGCTTTAAGTTAAACATAAAAGACCTCCAAAAAACGAACATTTAAAAACAACATTTTCTATGTTATTCGTTTTTAACACAAAAAGCAACTATTTTTCTTGATAAAAAAATGTCTATTTAGTGAAAAGCATTTATTAGTTTGACACTAGCTATTCTTTTCCATACGAAAAATAAAGGCGGGAACATAGAAAAAAATCTACCAGAACGAAAAATGGTTCTAATAGATTTTATTTTATTCCGCGTCCAAGACAAACAACGCAGATATTTTGACTCAGAAAAATTTATTAATCCTTATTTTGAAGCTTCTAATGAAAAATGTTCGTTTAACAATGCTATTTTTTTATCTGTATATTCCTCGAAGCTTTCATTATATGTTTTTGGATGCTTTGGATTAGAAAATTGTGTAATCTTCCCAGTAACAGGGTGGATAAATTTACTGGACGCTCCACAACCTACACCAATTACCGTCTGCAATTCTTCCATCATCATAATATTATAGATACTTTCTTGGTTTTTCTTTGAATAGCCGACATTCTCTAAATTCCCCAGAATATTTTTTTGACGGTATAAATAGTATGGTACATAATCATATTCCTCTGTCCATTCTTCTGCCATCTTCATCATTTGCTGAATTTCTTCTCTATCTGCTACCTTATATCTTGATTTATTTCGAGTCATTTCAGATGCACGTTTAAAAGATAAGGTATGAACAGTCAATGATTCAGGCATTAACTCTTCCGTCTTATCAAGAGAATACTTAAACTCCTCTATTCCTTCACCAGGAAGACCAATTATTAAATCCATATTAATATTATTCATTCCGTGCTTACGCGCTAAATGATACTTTTCAATTGTTTCTTCCACTGTATGATGTCTTCCAATTGCTTTTAAAGTTTGTTGTGTATACGATTGTGGATTAATACTAATGCGATCAATATTATATTTTTTTAGAACTTCCAGCTTTTCTGGGGTAATCGTATCGGGTCTTCCCGCTTCGACCGTTATTTCACGAATGTTTTCGACATTCGGAAAAGAAGCATGCATGCGCTCATAAAGCATGTCCATTTCTTCTGCCGAGATACTTGTTGGTGTACCGCCACCATAATAAACGGTTGTAATATTAATATTTTTCTCTTTCAGCCACTCGCCGATTTTTTCCATTTCATAATGAAGCCCACCTAAAAAGGAAGAAACAGAACCTTGACGTCCATTAATCGCGTATGCAGGGAATGTGCAATAAGCACATTTTGTCGGACAAAACGGAATGCCAATATAGATGCTTACTTCTTTTTTTAAATCATACAAATCAGGGATCACCGCTAGTTGCCGATCGATAATTTTCTGCATTAAATGGATTTTTTCTTCTGACATTAAAAATTCCTCGCGAAGAGCCTGATGTGCCTCCTCTGTGGGAGTTTGGGCTTGCATATGTCGATGAAGGAGCTTCGTCGGGCGAATCCCTGTTAATATTCCCCATTTTTGCACCATACCTGTGTATTCTTGCAACATTAATAAGTAGCTTTTTGAAATAGCTTTTTTCATTTGCTTAAATATTTCTTTATCAGTTAAATGGCTAAGATCTGCATTGCTTTCAAATGTAGTTCCTTCTTCTAGTTCATCTAGCTTCCCTTTTACAAAAAACACATTTCCAATGCTTTCTGTTTCAAATCGAACATGAAGGTCTGCCTTTTCTTCTGCTCTATAAAGCACTTTTGTATCTTCAAAAAATAGATTAGCTATATGCTCTAATGGCCTTATATAACGTTCATCTGTTAATCCTTGTATATATATAACTTTCATAATCATTCAACTCACCTTTATTCAAAAATAATGCTTCCTTATCCGATTATACTTTAGTCTACAAAAAGTAACTAGAAAGGTCAAAAAACTTTGTAAAGAAAAGCTAAAAGAGGAGAAGCCCTATAATGACTTCTCCTTTAGTAAAAATATAAATAATGGCTATTTAATAATATTCATTTTTCGTAAAAATTCAATTGGCTGCTGTTTACGGAAATGCTCTTTTACCATATAGGCAACGCCATCTTGGTTATTCGATCTCGTTACCCAATCTGCAGCAATTTTCACCTGATTTGATGCATTTCCCATTGCTACGCCAAGACCAACTGTTTCAATTAGTTCTAAATCATCCAACCCATCACCTATAGCAACCATTTCACTACTCTTAATTCCGAGTTTCTCCCCCAAATATAACAAGCCATTAAGCTTAGACACGCCAGCTGGCAAAATATCTAAGCGCAACTCATTATGCTGAACAACATAAATATCATCAAACATTTTTTCAAGCACTTCTTTTGCATCCTGACAATCTTTTTTCTCTTCAAAATATACTTCCATTTTAGGTGGGCTTACTGGTTCTTCTAATAAAACATCACTTAAAACATCGACGAATTGGTGGGAATAAAAAACAGGATCACCGGAAGATAAGACTGTCTTTGCAAGCATATTATGATGGAGCTTTGATTTATTAGCTAGTGAGAACTTTTCATGTACTAAGCGAATTTGGCAGATAAATCCTTCTAAAAATCGAACAATATCTGCTGTTAAATCTTCTGCTATTCGTTTCACAAAAATGGTATCGTCATCATGATTGGAAACTAATGCCCCTTCATGTGCAACGATATAACTATCCAATTTTAACGCTTTAGCTACCTTTTTTGCAGATGGCAAGCTCCTAGCGGTTACAAGTGTCACATAAATTCCTTTTTGCTGAACATATTCAACTGCTTCCTTCGTCGATTTTGTTAAACGCCCATTTGATTGAAGGAGAGTACCATCGATATTTAAAGCTAATAAGCGATAAATCATAAAATCCCCCATTTCTTCGATGTAGATGTATTGTCTTTATATATCATTTATGTGAGAAACAAGCATATTAGAACTTTTGACAGAAGATTAACAGAAGATATAGCGATTTATTGTGGTTATTTCTAAAAGGTTAGTAGCTATGAAAATTAATTTAAAATCGAGAGTGGAATGGAGCGGAAGAAAGTTGACTCCTGCGGGAAATAGAGGAAAGGCTGAGACCCCGCAGGCAAAGCCGAGGAGGCTCAGGTTCCTCCCCGCGGAAAGCAACTTTCTGGAGCGAAATGGAACGAACCTGTTTTTAACGATAACTGCATAAAAACAACATTTTATTTCCTATGGAAAAAATTACTTTTTGCTTTTTTGCATAAAAAACGTGATTTTTTTTAAAATAATAAACGTAACACAAATTAAATCACTCAAGGAGGAAACATTCATCATGGCAAATAACAATTCATCAAATCAATTATTAGTTCCAGGAGTATCTCAAGCATTGGATCAAATGAAATATGAAATTGCATCAGAGTTTGGAGTAAACCTTGGTGCTGAAACTACTTCTCGTGCTAACGGTTCAGTAGGTGGCGAAATCACTAAAAGATTAGTACAAATGGCTGAGCAACAACTTGGCGGAAGCAAGTTTTAATTAAAAAATATTTTAATTAAATAGATATGACTTTAGGAGGATGGCATTTCGCCATCCTCCTATTATTTTATCCACTTTCCCTATGATTTTTAGTACTTGGAATTCAATCTCTATGCTTTTCTCCATAAAAAAACCCCTACATAAGCAGAGGATTTTCGTTTGTCTTATTATTGTTGTTGTGCTGGTCCATATAACTCTTCTAATGGTTTCATGATAATTTGATTTAATTCACCAATTAACACACTCATGCGTTGTTCTGCAGCCATTAGCTTTGAAATACTTTCATGTTGTTGAACAAGTGCCACTGTTTTTTGTGCTTGTTCTACTTCTTCTTGAGTAATTTCTTGACCTGCCATTTGCTTTTGCTGAAGCTGTAGTTGAATATTACGGAAATTATCAAACATTGCTTTTGCGGAAGGATCTCCATTTACCGTATCATACATTGTTTTCAATTCTGTATATTCATCACTTTGACGAATCGCTTTCTCTAATTCATTTGCAGGGTCATGTACATTTACTGCCATTAAAACAACTCCTTTATTTAACAATTGTCTCCACTATAACAAACTATGCATCATAATACCAGAAATACCTTTATTTCAGAAATATAGGAAAAGTATCTATGCCTGTATCAGCTTTGAGCTTGAGCCAGTGAAATCTTTTTTCAAAGTTATCACAACTTAGCTATATTTTCATACGATATATCAGCACCAAAATAGGCGAATGTCAGTATCGCTCTTCCTAAATTGAAAAAACAAATGGGGAATCTGAATGACACTTAAATTTTTGCAACTATTTAAAAAAGACGATTTTCAAGAAGCTTTAGATGGATTATCTATAGCTATCAGTCCCTCTTTGCTAAAATTTTTAAACATAAATTTGAATGAGCCTGTGTATGTATGTCTAGCTAAAAGGAATGTTCAAGTTGCAGTTCAAACACATTCTCTTGAAAAGCAAGATATTGTGTTTAGTACTGATTTAGAAAAGAGTTTACTACTTCCAAAGGAAATCGATACTTTTCTCATCCCATATTTTAACAAAAATCAATTAATCCATTTAGGCCCAGTGATTGGCATATTAACAGAAATTAACGATGATAAGAAAGAAATCATATTTCCTAGCATTCAACATTTATGCAAGGAATTAACAGAAGAATTAACTCAAATAGGTGGATTCTTTTATCTTTTTGGACTACAAAATGTTCAAGAGGATAAAATGAACGGATATTTTTTTCATCATAACACTTGGAATAGGCTGGACTTCCCTTATCCTCATGTTATTTATAACCGGCTTCACTCTCGAAAAGCAGATTCTAGCACCGCCTTTTTAAAGCTTAAAAAATTACTTGAGGAAAAAGATATTCCTATTTTCAATAGCAGATTTTTTTCAAAAGATGAAACCTATCAACTTCTAAACAAAAGTGCAACAATGCATAAACATTTACCTTTAACAAAGCAACTCACCTATCAAAATTTTATTTCCATGCTAACATTCCCACTTCTTTATGTTAAACCAGTTCATGGCAGCCAAGGTAGAAATATCATTCATATTGAACACTTAAACAATGGATTTACTGCAACTATTTCTTCTGGAAAAAGAAAAGGAAAAACTAAACTATTTTCAGATGAAGAAAAGCTATGGAAATGGCTAGAAGGTTATGCCAAGCGAAGAAGCTATATATGTCAGCAAGGAATTGATTTTCTCAAATCACAAGAGCGCTCTCTGGACTTCCGTATTCTTTGCCATAAAAATTACCAAGGCAACTGGACCATTACCTCCATTGTTGCAAGAATTGCTCAAAAAAATGCAATCGTTGCAAATTTGGCCCAAGGTGCAGAAATGCAGCCAGCAAAAGTCGTGTTACATGAATTACTGACTACAGAAAAAGCAGTACAGAAAATAGAAGAGTTAAAAGCATTAGCTTTAGAGATAGCAGCTATCCTTAGTGAAAATACAGATGGATACTTAGGAGAATTAGGTATCGATATTGGTATGGATAAACAAGGTCATCTGTGGGTTATCGAAGTAAATTCCAAACCTTCTAAGAAATTAGAAGAACATATTGAAAAAACAAGGCCATCTACGAAAGCTTTGCTTGAATATTTTATTGCACTTTCCTTTTCCCCTTGTTTAAAGGAGATATCAGAAGATGAATAAATTTGGAATTATGTCATTATCCTTAGAGCATGAAAACAAATACATTCACGAAATAGCAAAATATGGACGCGATTATCATTTAACGATCTATCATTTTGTCCCATCCACCTATCATCCCTTTACACATACTGTAAAAGGAAAAGAATATATGCCAGACTCAGATACTTGGATAGAATCAGAATTCCCAGTTCCTACTATTCTATATGATCGTTGTTTTTATCATGATGATTCTCATTCTATCCAATGCAAAAATATTATTCAATGGCTAAAAAAACAGCCTAATATCACCTTTATCGGCAATGGATTACCAAATAAATGGCAACTATATCAAGTATTGCGTGAATCAAAGCTTGCAGCATATATTCCAGAAACATTTCTCTTACAATCAGCAAATCAAGTTAATTTTCAGAGCTTAAATCCAATAATCATAAAACCGATAAATGGCTCCCAAGGAAATGGACTATTTTTTATCAAGAGACAAAAAGAAGGAATATTAGTAAGAACGGATAAAAAAGATAAAACAGTAGAAAAGTTATTTTCTGATCGGATAACTTTTAATAAATGGCTTAATCAGCTTTTAAAAAGAAATGCTTATTTAATGCAAGCATATCTTCCACTCTCAAACAAAGACGAACAACCATTTGATATTCGTGCTCTTATGCAAAAAAACGTGAAAGAAGAATGGGAAGTCGTTGAGAAAGGAGTCCGTATTGGGGAAAAAGGGAGAATCATCTCAAATTTAAGTGCTGGTGCATCGATTGTTGCCTTTGATGATTGGTTTCCGTCCATTCACATTAAATTAAAAAGCTTTCTTAAACAGGAAATAGAGGAAATATTTTCACTCCTTCCTTCCATATTAGAAAGTTCTTTATCTCCATTATTTGAAATCGGCGTAGATATTGGTATTACCCCAAATGGCTCCTTATGGATTCTTGATGTAAATTCAAAGCCAGGAAGAAAAGTAATCACGACAGCCTATCCTCATCTAAGCGAGAAACTCTATAAAGCTCCTGTCCTTTATGCTGCTAAATTAGCTGATGATAAAAGGAGGAATCTGGATGAAAAAGCTATATCCTATCGAAATAATAACTGATAGCGAAAATACAGTCTACTTACCAACTGACTTTGATAGGAACACAGATTTAAAAATACTTGCTTTTGGCACTGCAAGTAAGGAAGCAACGATTAAAAAACAGAATAAATCAAGAAATACGGTGGGAATTAGTTCCGATCTTTTTAATGACTTGCATTTCCCATCGTCCACTTCTAATATTCATTTATTTGCGGTTAATGAGACGTTATACGCAGGTCCACTACTAGGAATATTCACATCCGGATTTTCAACCATAAAAGTGCGTCCAATCGGAGATCGTTCCATTTTATTTTCAAAGCTTCTTTCTGTGCAAAAAACAGTTGGTGTCATCGCCTTCCTATTTGGGGAGCAACATGTTAATTGGGATACTGGTACCATTAATGGACTATTTTATGAGGATGGCTGGAAATCAGTAGAGGTTCCTTTCCCAAATGTTATTTATGACCGCATACCTAATCGCAGAATTGAAAACCTAAACAAAATTCAAGTCGTTAAAAACAGATTGCAACAGGAATATTCGATTCCCTGGTATAATCCAGGCTTCTTTAATAAATTGGATATTTATGAAAGATTACTGCAAGATGATAATATTTCCGATTATTTGCCAGAGACCCATGCACTCACTAATTTTTCTGTTATCGAAAGAATGCTCTCAAACTTTGGCAATGTATATATTAAACCAAAAAACGGGAGTCTTGGAAAAGGGATTTACCAGCTATTGTATGATAAAAAAGATGGCTATTACTACACCCGCTTTAAAGATATAGACCAAGGTAATCGGCTCATGAAATTTGACCATTTAGAAGCATTAATGAATCATTTATTCGACAAGCAAAACTTATCTCATTATATCGTTCAACAAGGCATTCACTTAATTCGCTCGGAAAAAAAGTCAGTCGATTTTCGAATTCATACAAATAAAAATAAAGATGGACAATGGGAAATGACTGCAATTGCAGCAAAAATTGCTGGTGCAGGAAGTGTAACTACACATCTTAATAATGGAGGAATGGTTAAAGCAATGGACGAATTAACGGATACAGATTTAAAAAGCGAAGAAATGATAAATAAACTTACTAAAGCATCCCTGCAAATCAGTAAAGCTCTAGAAAAGCAGATGGAAGGATATATTGGCGAAATCGGATTCGATTTAGGGTTGGATCGCAAAGGGCGTGTCTGGTTATTTGAGGCGAACGCTAAACCTGGAAGAAGCATCTTTAAACATCCCTCTCTAAAAAAATACGATCTGGAAACACGCCGAAAATCCCTAGAGTACGGAGTCTTTCTAATGGAACAAAGCATCCATAGTCTTGAGGATATTTTTCAATGAATATTTATTATGATTCCGAAAAAGAATGTTGGTATACAGATTCAACAAAAAATTACTTTTTTGGATCATCTAAAATGCGATTATCTTTCGCGAAGCCTCCTTCCAATCATGTAGCTTTTCCGATTGTCGAATACCAGAATAAGGTTGGCCCATTAATTGGCATTATGATTGCAAAAAATAAGCAAGACAAATTAATAGGGAATGGTGCGCTTTTTAAGGGGATTCAGAAACAGCTGCAGCTTTCAGGCGGGATTGTCGTCATCTTTCCGCCTGAAAATTTACAAAGAGATGAGCTGACAGGCTATATTTTTTGTTCCATTCAAAATAAGTGGATTAAAGCAATTACACCATTGCCAGACATAGTTTATAACCGAGTGCCATTTCGAAACACAGAAAAGCAAGAGGTCTTCCAAAATGCCGTATCTTTTCTAAAAAAAAATGGAATCCCTTTTTTTAATCCATCCTTTATAAATAAATGGGAACTTTATGAGCTATTTAGCGAGCACCCTTTGTTAAATAGTCACATACCGAAAACATCACTATTAGAGAGAAAAGAGGATTTTGTTGCTTTTTTTCATGCATATAAAAAGATTTATTTAAAACCAATTGAGGGATCTAAGGGGAATCATATTTATCGCATAAGACTAGAAAAAGAGCATTCCATCCAAGTAAGTACAACGAAGGAAACAGCTTTTTTTTCTTCGATAGATGAAGTTTGGAATCAATATTATCAAGAATGGTCCCAAAAGAAATTTCTTATCCAAGAAGGTATTGACGGAGCATTATATAAAGGAAGCCGCTATGATTTCCGCCTGTTAGTCATGTTTGAAGAAAATCGCTATGTTCTATCAGGAGTTGGCGTAAGACAGGCAAATCAACAAGATGTAACGACTCATATTCCATCCGGCGGAAAACTACTTGCCTATCGTGAAGTAGCACAAAAGGAACATGATCTATTTTTCGAAAAACTAGTCAACCATTGTGGAGAGGTTATAACAAAAAAATATGGTTTCATAGGTGAATTCTCGATTGATGCTTGTGTAGATAAAGAAGGCAATTATTATCTTTTTGAAATCAATGCAAAACCAATGTTATTTGATGAAGTAGAGATTGAGGAAAGAAGATGCCAGCAACTAGTAAAGCTCTTTTATACACTGACTAATTTCCCCTCCAAGAATAAAACTAATTAGAATACTCATCCTAATGGTAGGAGGGATTTTCATGCAAAGAGCAAAAAAAGATCTTGAATTTGAAGGCAAGGACGAAGCCTATTTAGATATTGACCGTATGATTAATGAAGGATTAGCTGGCGGTACGGTTTTCAATAGAGAAGAAAATGCTAATATCGAAGAAGCAAGAGAGCTGCCTGAAGAAGAACCACCTCATATAAGCAAATAAACACATTCAGCATCCCCTTAATTAGTGATTTTATATGGAAGGGGGTGCATTTTAACTTTATCTCGGTTAATGTTAGTTTTTATCAGCCAAACTTCAGATTTTTCAGCCAATACTGAATCCTTTTCAGCCAAACTCTCCCTCCACAAACGCCCCCACTTGCCCCATTTCTATAAAAAGTTATAAAATAAAATTATGATAATGTTTTTACTATTTCGGAGGTAACATCAATTGAAGCATAAAATATTAGCTTATTATAAACATAGCTTGGAGCAATCAACGCCTCCAGCCCCGTCTCAGCTTTCTGATTATCATTGGTTCAAGACTAATTTTCAAGATGATTGGATTGGCATTCTAAAGCAGGAGATCGATGAATCTCAGCTAGAATTATTAAAAGCATGCTATGATTTTTTCGAACCTGATGAAACATTAAAGAACGAAGAGTATACCTGGAATCAATATCTTTATTTCAATGGAGAAAAGCCTGCTTTTAAAAATGTTGAAACCATACGTTTCATCCAGTTTCAAATTAAAGGAATTTCTGTTTCTCTTGAAAAAAAATTGATTGAGTCTGCCTTTGAAGGATTTATAGATACAAATAGTCTTATTATATGGAATGGCTTAAGTGAAGGTGTGGTCATTGAGCAAAATGCACAATATTTAGAAGAGGAAGATTTACTTGCTCTTGCGCAAGCTTTACAATCCGATTTCTTTTTTTCCATTTGTTTTTATTTAGGAAAAGAAATGAAGCTAAGTAGTCCAATCCCCACAATATTTGGACAAGAAAGAAACTTATTTTCAAAAGGCTTGGCATTTATGCCAAAATCAAATGTACTCAGTATGGAAACGATTCTCCCAAACCTATTAATCAGCCGACTAAGAGAAGACGAACTTCATTTATTTAAAGAATGGTTCTCGATATTTGATGAAGATAAAGAACTTCTGCTGACCATTAAAACATTCATAGAAAACAATGGACACAGCACCAATACAGCCAAACAATTATTTATCCACCGCAATACATTACAATACCGCCTTGATAAATTTACTGAAAAAACAGGATTTGACTTAAAAAATTATCATAGTTACATAACAACCTATCTTGCTTGCTTATATTATACAAGTGGAAGATAGCACTTTTCCAAAGCCATTATTGGCTTTTTTCTTTTGCATCCCCTCTTATTCTCCACCCAAATAAACATTGCCTATAGATTATTTGCTATAAAAACGAGCGAATTCACCTGATTATACAAGTTCTTAGGCATTTTGCTCAAAATTTTGTAAGCGTTTTTCATGCAATTCGCCAATTTGAAAACGGTATCAAAAGTGTTAAAGTATAACTATAAAATAGTAGGGGGAGAACAAAATGGCAGAACTAGTGTTAAAGAATATTTATAAAATTTATGATGAAAAAGTAGAAGCGGTTAAAGATTTTAATTTACACATTCAGGATAAAGAATTTGTCGTATTTGTTGGTCCTTCTGGTTGCGGTAAATCAACAACTCTTCGTATGATTGCAGGTCTTGAAGATATTTCAAAAGGTGATTTCTTTATTGATGAATTACGTGTTAACGATGTTGCTCCAAAAGATCGCGATATTGCGATGGTTTTCCAAAACTATGCACTATATCCACATATGACTGTATATGATAATATGGCATTCGGATTAAAACTTCGTAAATTCCCTAAAGCGGAAATTGAAGAAAGAGTAAATAACGCTGCAAAAATTCTAGGATTAGAAGAATACTTAAAAAGAAAACCAAAAGCATTATCCGGTGGACAACGTCAAAGGGTTGCACTAGGCCGCGCCATTGTTCGTGATGCAAAAGTATTCTTAATGGATGAGCCATTATCAAACTTAGATGCTAAATTACGTGTACAAATGCGTGCTGAAATTTCAAAGCTTCACCAAAGACTACAAACGACTACTATTTATGTAACGCATGACCAAACAGAAGCGATGACAATGGCAACAAGACTTGTTGTTATGAAAGATGGAGTTATCCAACAGGTTGGTGCTCCAAAAGAAGTATACGAAAAACCGGAAAATGTTTTTGTTGGCGGATTTATTGGTTCACCAGCAATGAACTTCTTTGAAGGAAAAGTAGTCGACAATAAAATGGTAATTGGCGATAGTTCTTTCATCATTCCAGAAGGAAAATTAAAAACATTGCGCGAACAAAATTATGTTGGTAAAGAAGTTATCTTCGGTGTTCGTCCAGAAGATATCCATGATGAATTAGTATTTATAAGCAGTTCAGAAAATACAAGCTTTGACGCAAAAGTAGATGTATTTGAATTAACAGGTGCAGAGAGCCTTGTGTACTCTACTCTATCTGGAAAAGAATTTGTTGCTCGCTTAGATTCAAGAGCCGACCTTCAAGCTGGTCAATCAGTTAAATTAGCGTTTGATATGAATAAAGGTCACTTCTTCGATAAAGAAACAGAACTTCGTATTCGTTAATTGCATACTAAACAAAAGGCTTACCTTGCTATATATGCTCGGTAAGCTTTTTTACTATTAGATACAATGGTCTCCAAATCATTTTTATTCCTTTATTAATAAAATTTCTTCCTGCCCACAATGAGGACACTGTATAAAATGAGGACATAAATGTGCAGATAAATCTTGATAGCCATCTTCTAACTTCATCTGATCAATTGGCATATATGCACTATAGTCATCATAATAGTCCATCACTCTCCCCCTGTCTTCCACTTGATATCCACAGTTCGTACAAGGCTTTTCTAAGCTTTCCATCCCATTACAAATCGGACATATTGAGCCCACTTTATATTCACCTTCCTTTTTTCCACAATCCGGAGACATTAAGTAGTGCCTTAAAGAGAAAATGCACTTTATTCTGCCTTTAGTTTCTGTATTGAAATAGAAACTATCCAACTGTTGTAAAAGGAATTAATTTCCTCCTTTTTTTGTTGAATAAGAACAAGAAATCCATCCATAATAATAGTACAAGCAACAACCAAGGCAACAACTAACCAGCAAAATGCCATATCTATTAATGGGTTACACCTAGTGGTAGTAAGAATTCTCTTACAACTGGTGCAATTCCAGTTAACCCAACCAAAAAAACAACTAGAAGGAGCTGGAACACAATGGCAAACAACAATTCTTCAAATCAACTATTAGTACCAGGAGTATCTCAAGCTCTAGACCAAATGAAATACGAAATTGCATCTGAATTCGGTGTAAACCTAGGTGCAGAAACTACTTCTCGCGCTAACGGATCTGTTGGTGGAGAAATTACAAAACGCTTAGTACAAATGGCTGAAAAGCAACTAGGTGGATTTCAAGGCTAATAACAATTTAATATAATGGCTAAAGCCCTCCTACATTTAGGAGGGCTTGCTTATGAAGAGAAATTATCCATTATCCTGCTAAACTCTCCCCTTGCTGCAACTGATACATATGATAATATTTTCCTTTTAATCCCATCAATTCATCATGATTGCCTTTTTCTACTATTTCTCCATGATCAAGTACGATAATTTGATCAGCATTCCGAATCGTTGATAGTCGATGGGCAATGATAAAGGTCGTTCTGCCTTCCTTTAGTACTTCCATCGCATGTTGAATGATTTGTTCTGTTTCCGTATCAATACTGCTTGTTGCTTCATCTAAAATAAGAATCGCTGGATCAAAAGCAAGCGCTCTGGCAAAGGAAATTAGCTGTCTTTGCCCACTAGAAAGCGTACTTCCCTTTTCAATTACTGGCTCATCGTATCCCTTTTCTAAATGCTTTAATACCCTATCTGCACCTACATCCTTTAATGCTTTCTCCACGGTTGCCCTTGATATGGATGGGTCATTTAACGTTACATTTGAGGCGATTGTTCCAGTAAAGAGGAACGGATCTTGAAGAACAATTCCCATATATTTACGAAGATCTTGCTTGGAAATAGACATGATATCTTTTCCATCTATCGTAATCTTCCCTGATTGAATATCATAGAACCGGAATAATAGATTCATAATAGAGCTTTTTCCAGATCCAGTATGACCTACTAATGCGACTGTTTCTCCTTGCTTTGCTTCAAAAGAGATATTTTTCAATACATAATCATTATCTTTATAGGCAAAGTTTACTTGATCAAACGTTACATTCCCTTTATAGCGTCCTAGTGTAACATCCTTCACATCAATTCCATCTTCATCTAATAATTCAAATACTCGTTCCCCTGCAACAAGAGCTTGCTCTAAATTAGCCAATTGATTGACAATCCCTTGTACCGGCTGAAAAAGACGATTAATATAATCAACAAATGCATAGAGCATCCCAAGAGAAAGAGCCGTTGTTGCTGTTAAAGATTGACCTGCAATATACCAAATAAACACGACAAATACTATGTTTCTTAATACATTCACCAAATTATGGGAGGTAAGACTATTTAAATGGAGCATCTTATTTTGAAAGCGAAAATGCTCCTTATTTAAATCCTCAAATTCTTCCCTTGTTTGCTTTTCTTTGCCAAAGGCTTGAATGATATGCATTCCTTGAATAGATTCGTTCACCATTCCATTAATATCACTAATTTTTGCACGAATCACATGATTATATCTAGACGCAAATTTGCGGTAGCCAATCATCCATATATATAAAATGGGAAGAAGAATTAAACATATCGCTGCAAGAGGCGGATTCAAAATAAACAGGGCAATATAAATTCCGATAATGTTAATTCCACTTGAAAAGAAATTCGAGAGTACTGTTACATATAGCTCCCTAATTGCCTCTGTGTCATTTGTTACTCTGGCAACTACTTTACCAGCAGGAAGATTATCAAAATATTTGATCGGCAACCGCTGAATTTGCGCAAATACGTCTTCCCGCATTTTTTGAATAATTCGGTTTGCTGACTTTTGTAATAAGTAATGCTGGCCGTATTGGAATATGGCAGAAATAATAACTAATCCAAAATAAAAAGATAAAAGCTTTAAAATAGGCATAATTTCTGGCTTATAAAAATCAAATACTTCCGTTCGAGTTAAAGCAGTAGCGGGATAGGTTGCCATTTCTCCCTCTCTGCTGATTGTCAGTGTGCCATTCGCAAATTGTCGACTTCCATCAAAGGAAATAGTGCCATCTACAAAAAGAAATTGTCTTCCAACCTGAAGAATTCTAGCTTCTGCAAGCATTTCTTCATCTAAATCAAGGTATTCAGCTTTTTTGTAAAAATTCCCGTTATATGCTACTGCATCGCTAGTTGGTTCTGTTTGATACCAAAGGGATTCAATCCCTGTAATATGATCATCAATTACTTTTTTTGCAACAAACGGTCCTGCAAGGTCGGCGATAACAGCAATTGTCAGCATGAGTAGCGCAGTAAGAATTATTCCTTTAAAGCTCCATGCATATCGAAATAAACGTTGTCCAGTAGTCATGCTTGCACCTCCACTTCTTCAGATTCTGCTTTCGTCTGTTGCGTAATATATTGTTCTTTGTACCAGCCATTCAAATCCATTAGCTCATCATGTGTTCCATGCTCTATGATATAACCATCTTCCATTACGATAATATGGTCAGCATGTTGCACAGCTGTCATACGATGTGTTGTAATAATCGTTGTTTTTGCTTGGCGTTCCTGCTTTATATTCGAAATAATCTTTTGCTCCGTTTTTGCATCTACCGCTGATAAAGAATCATCTAATATTAAAATTTCCGGCTTACGGATAAGGGCTCTGGCAATCGATATACGCTGTTTTTGCCCGCCAGATAATGCGACTCCTTTTTCCCCAACAAGTGTCTTTAACCCTTCTGGAAGCATATCAATATCCTGTTTAAAAGAGGCAAGGCTAATTGCTTCCTCTAATTCTTTTTCCGTAGCATTTTCTTTTCCAAATAAGATATTCTCTTTCACTGTTTTTGAAAAAAGAACATGATCTTGGGGAACATAGCCAATCCAACCTCTTAACGTATGCAAATCGATCGAATCAATGCTATTCCCGTTAATCTCAAGCTTCCCTTCCCCTTTTGGATATTCTCTAAGGAGCTGCTTTATAATTGTCGTTTTCCCACTTCCTGTTTTACCAACAATCCCAACAGTTTCTCCTCTTCTGATGGTTAAATAAATATCACGAAGATTTTCTTGTTTAGATGATGGGTATTGAAATTGCACATCCTTTAACTGGATAATTTCTGGAACACCCAGTCCATTTCCACTTCCCGAACTGATGACGTCCGCTTTGTAGCTTAATGTTTCCTGCACCCGATCTAAAGAAGCATTTCCGCGCTGCATGATATTCATTAATTCCCCCACTGCAAACATTGGCCAAACAATCATTCCTAAATACACATTAAATGTAACAAGCTGCCCAATTGTTAACTGTTGCTGGAATACTAGATAAGCTCCATAGCCAAGGCCAATTAAATAACTTAATCCAACAAGAATCCGTATAGTAGGGTCGAATAAAGAATCTATTTTAGCAACACGTAAGTTCTTTTTGAACACATCTTCTGTGAAATGATGAAATTGTTTTTCTTCTTCTTTTTCTAAAACATATGCACGAATCACGCGTACTCCTGAAACAGACTGCAAGACACTATCATTCATATCACCAAAAGCATCCTGTGCTTCCATAAACCGCTTATGGATTCTTTCCCCATATATTTTCATGATTACTGCCATAATAGGAAGTGGAAGAATCGCTGCAAGTGTTAATTTCCAGCTTACTGTTATGATCATCGTAATTAAAATTGTCAGCATAAATACTGTGGAATCGACCAATGTTAAAATACCAAACCCCGCAGTAACCGAAACTGCTTTTAAATCATTCGTTGCTCTTGCCATTAAATCTCCGGTTTTATTTTTTTCAAAAAAGGTTGGCGTCATTTTTAATAGGTGATTCATAAATTTGCTTCTTAGTTTCAATTCTAAGATATTTGCTCCACCAAATAACTTATACATCCAAAAATAGGTGATGATATATGTACTGATTGTGATTCCTGATACAACAAGTATATACATCATTGTTTTATTGGTCGTTAGTGTTCCAATCGTTAGTTCATCGATAAACAATCCTAAAATTCTTGGTGGCAATACCTCAATAAAGCCAACAATAATTAACAGAATTATAGCTATCGTATAACTTTTCCAATGCTCTTTAAAAAACCATTTTAATTTAAAAAATATCGAAAACATTCACTCATCCCCTGTCTCTCTTCTTTGCTGACTAGCCACTTTCTAAATCCTTTAACTCATTTCTTGCCTCTTTTACTGATACAATCATCGACTTTTCCTCCTTTACTATTCATTAGAAAATAAACGTTTTGCCCTTTTTCGCATTCCATATTTTCCCACAAAAAAAGAGACAGACCGCAACCATGCGACCCATCTCTAGATGATAGAAAAATACACAGGTTACCTATAATGGCAACCAGCTTTTTTTTGCAAAAAATTATCGATAAGAAAGAAGAAGGTTACCAATGTATGAAGTTTTAATGGAGTAATATCTATTTAATCTTTTCATCAGTAACCATCCTTTCTCTACATTTATTTTCCAATATAAATGAGATTAACACGTAGTTTTTATAAAGTCAATTGCAAATATTTCGAAAATCAAAAGAATTTAATAATTTAGTTGAACCTCTTTTTTCCCAGCTAACTTTTCTTTTGCTTCCTTTTCTCTTGCTAATCTTGGCAATACTAAACTGTAATAGCCACCAACAATAAGAAAACATGTGCCCACAAACCAATAAATTATCTCTATAGAAAACCATTTAGGATAGCCGATTGAGATAATCCCAAGCGTAATGGACTGTGACAGCATCATTAGCGGGGTAATCCAGCCTTGTACCCTTCCCATCATTTTCGGCTCTATAATGGTTGGCATCCATCCACCAATTGCAATATTAATCATCGGTAACCCCAATGCTAATAAGAAACAAATTGTTAAAAAGAATAGGACATTTGTGGCATATGACGCTAGAATTGTCATAACAGCAATATAAAATGCTCCGATTATAATCAGCTTAAATAATTTTACCTTTTGGGTAAGAAGAGAAGAAAGGAAGCTTCCAATCATTACTCCTGTGCCAAAGACAATTCCCAAATAAATTGATACTTGTTCATAATTATCAGGAGCTAATTTATATTTCAAAATAAATACTTGCATCACACTAAATCCACCATTTACAACCCCAAATGCAATAAATCCATAAATTAATGCTAATAATAATTTATTAGAGAGTATGTACTTTAGACCAATCATAAAGTCACTCCATATAAATCGAATATTTAAGTCTTTTAACGAGTGGGTGCCATTTGGCTGTCGAATTTCTTCACTCAGCTTCATTGACTTAATGAGAAGCCCGCTTATCGTTAAAGTAACAACATCAACTACTATCGCTCCATAAATCCCCAATGTCCAATATACGAATATACCAATCGCATTACCGAATAGCATAAAGACACTATTAATGAATTGATTAAGTCCTGCTGCGGTTGTATAGTCCTCTTTTCTTAATACCCCTTGAAGAATGCCTTGTTCTGCAGGAAAAAAGAATTTCTGAACAGCACTTCGAATAAATAAAGTGAGAAAGATAAGTGGCATCCAGCCAGTGGAAACTGCGCCTAATAAGCATAGAGACATGGCTGCTGCTATCATCTCACAATGGTAAGCAATCTTCTGGCGATCTAGTCGATCTGCCACTACTCCAACAAGAAAAAACACGGCTAGCGTTGGCAAGGAAAACATTAATTCCGTTATCGTGGCATAAGATGGCTGCTCTGAGAAACGATCAAGAATATAAAACATGAAAGCTGTTAAACCAATAACACTCCCCATTTGTGATGTGACATTGGCTATAAATAGTCTGGTAAAGCTCGCATTTTTAAAAATTTCTGTAAATTTATTCATTTCTTATCCCTCATCCTTTAGTTGATGAGTTTATTCTATCTTTCTTCCTATAGATAATGAACATTCATGCGATGGTTTCTCTTTCCGTCTATAGACGGAAAGAAATTCCATTATTAAGTCTGATATCAGATTGTTTTCTTTATGAAAGGGAGCCAGGCTCTTTGAATGTAATGAAAATATACTTTGCCAGATGTCTCTTTTTCGTTTAATTGAGGCTTTTATGGTTACTGAGATGCTCTCTCTTTACCTTTTCCTCTTGAAAGATGCTCTTATAGACACGGATGCTAACGCTTAAACCTGTATAGCATTTCAATCTATGTTTTCCTTTGTTGTTTTTCCTCACCGCATGGACCCATTCAATCATTTCATATTAAGATTTATAAGTGATTTTCTAATAAAGTAGCACAAAAATAGGCTGCCCTTATTAAATTATTAGTCTTTTTCAATAAAAACTAACACTCATAGGACAGCCTAATTTATGCATGATTTATTCGCCGTTAAGTTCCTTAAAACGATCTTTTGATTCTTTTTCTTCAAAGCTAGAGAAGATTCGAAAATGGTCCTCGTCAATAATTCGAAAATGCTGACTTATAATATTTTGTTGTAGAATAAATCCATTCTTTTTTTCTACTTCTCTCCACCATACTTTTCCACCAAGGGTTTTCTCTTTTCGATAATCCATTCCATCTCGAGCAACTGTTTCTAATACCTCTAATGGCTCATTACCAAATAAAAAGCGAACCGTTTCTGTCTCTCTAAAAAGTGCGCAAACTGCTACTACAGTAGACCAACCTGCGTATAGTCTGCCTTTCTCAATTTGCACTAATGTCTTTTTTGATAAACCAATAACCTCAGCCATCTTATCTTGGGTATATCCCGCTTCTGTGCGTATTAATCTCATCTTTTCCGATACACTCTCAATAATTTCTTCTCTAGTCAAAGTTTCTTCATTCCCTTATTAGTTATGTGTAATTTTACACCATCACTAATATTATAAGCTTCCTTTGCATAAATATCAATTTAAAACTATGAGATGCCCTAAATTAATTTTTTTTGTTCAATGCTTCACATTTTTGTTCGCAAGCTTTCTGTAAGGAACACGCTGCACATCTTCCCTTTTTCGATTGTTGAATGTGACGGTATAACCCATAACTTGCGTAACTAAAAATCAGAAATCCGAGTAAAATGCTGATCAACATTCTATTCACTCCTTTAATTTAAACCGATCCATTTTCCGAGTTGATAAATTACAAAAGAAATAAGATATGCAAGAATAAGTGCATAACCAACAGAAAATGCAGACCATTTTTTTGATCCTGTTTCTTTATAGATAGTACCAAGTGTTGCTAGGCAAGGAATGTATAATAGAATAAACACCATAAAACTATAGGAGGCTAGCGGCGTATAGACTTCACCCATTAAATGCTGCAAGCTTCTTGTATCAGGAACGGCATATATGATATTCATAGCAGAAATAATTGCTTCTTTTGCAAGAAATCCAGTTAATAAGGATGCTCCTGCTTCCCATGTTCCAAAACCTAGTGGGGCAAGAACTGGAGCCATCACTGAACCAATTAACGCTAAAAAGCTTTGGTCCATTTTTACATCTAATCCCCCTGGGCCTAAATAAGTTAATAACCAGATGAAAACAGAACCAGCGAAGATAAAAGTACCTGCCTTCTTTAAAAATCCTTTTCCTTTGTCCCATGTACTTTTCCATAATACCTTTATACTAGGTAATCGATATGGTGGCAGTTCGATTAGAAAGATAGATTTTTCTCCTTTTAAAATAGTGGAGGAAAATAATTTAGCGAGTAATAAGGCCATTACAATACTTAAAATATAGAGAGATAACACTATTATCGCTCCATTTTTTCCAAAGAAAGCTCCTATGAATAATGCATAAACAGGAAATCTTGCCGAGCAACTCATTAATGGTAACAATAAAATCGTTAATAATCTCTCCTTCTTTGTTTCGATCGTTCTTGCCGCCATGACCCCAGGAACATTGCAGCCAAACCCAATAATCATTGGGATAAAGGCTTTCCCATTCAATCCTACATTTTCTAACCATTTATCCATTACGAGTGCTACTCTAGACATATAGCCCGAGTCCTCTAAAAAGGAAATACAAAAAAACAAAATAAAAATTTGCGGAACGAAAACTAAAACCCCACCTACCCCTGCAATAATTCCATCAATAACAAGGGATTTTATAAAGTCTGTAGCTTGCAAACTTGTTAAAAGACTTGTTACTCCATTCGTTAATAAATCAGAAATAAAATAATCTAGCAAATCAGATAACGGTGTTCCAAACCAATCAAAAGTCATCATAAATAATAAATACATAAAGACTCACTAGTGTTGCATTAATTTATTTTCACTATTAAAAATACTCAAAATGTTCAATTTTATTATTTTGTGCAAAGAAAAAGTCCTTTATAATGGATAAGTCAGGTGGTAACC
>NZ_JBQKKM010000067.1:0-22413 GCF_052116745.1 Niallia sp. Sow4_A1
GAAAATGGATAAAAAAAGACGACTCTACATTCAAAAAATTTAATGAGGGTCGTCTTTTTTTTATGCGGCCAGCTGATTATTTAGAAATGACCTCAGTTTGTCAGTGGCCTCTGAATAGTGGGGCTTTTTTTTGTGGAGTAATCTAACTAATAACGAAAAACGAAGATATTCTATTAAAAACACTGACTAAGAAAAGATAAGAACGTGCATTCGTATTTTTAGCATGGTAAAATAGAAGCAAATAGCTTTAGGACGTGAGAGTATGGAAATATCCTTTATACATTGTGCAGATTTACATTTAGACAGTCCGATGGTTGGGTTGAAGAATTTGCCGGTAACCATGCATACTAAATTAAAAGAAAGTACGTTTACCGCATTTAAAAAAGTTATTGACACAGCAATTAGCAAAAAGGTAGATTTTATGATTATTGCTGGAGATATATACGATGGGGAAGACAGAAGTATCAAAGCACAAATACGTTTTCGAGATGAAATGCTGCGTTTAGAAGAAAAGCAAATTGAGGTATATCTTGTCCATGGAAATCATGACCATTTAAATGGAAGCTGGGTACAAATAGAATTACCTCCTAATGTTCATGTGTTTCCATCTATGGTAAGTGTAAAACAATTTGTGAAAAATAATTTATCAGTTAATCTTTACGGTTTTAGTTATGAAACCAGACATGTAAAAGAGAGAAAGATTGATGAATACGTACGAAGAGATCCGGCTCATTTTCATATAGGAATCTTACATGGGAATTTAGAGGGCTCTACTGAACACAGTTCCTATGCTCCTTTTCAAGTGAAAGATTTGCTTGCTAAAAAAATGGATTATTGGGCATTAGGTCATATCCATAAAAGGGAAATTTTGGAGAGCATACCTCCGATTGTCTATCCTGGAAACATTCAAGGGCGACATAAAAAGGAAACAGCGATTAAAGGATGCTATTATGTAGAGCTAAGAGAGGGAGATGCCAGTTTAGAATTTATCCCAACATCTGTAGTGATTTGGGAGACTGTGAAAATAGATGCTAGCACTGTAAAAACATTTAATGATTTATACATGCTTTGTCGGAAACAAATAGATGAAATAGGAGATGGAAAATCTTCTTTTATTATTACTCTGGAGATAGAGCAATTCCGAATAGAAGAATCTTTTCTCGATTCCGATTTATTAGAAATTCTTCAGCAGGATGAGGTAGATGCAGACTCTTTTGTCTGGGTTAGCTCTATTAAGATACAGGAAAATACAGTATGGCTAAAAGAGAATCTGTTAAGGGAATCAGCTTTTTATGAGGAATTATTTGCTGTAACAAAAGATTCAGAACTGTTAAATGAAGCAGTTGCTCCTCTATTTCAACATCCAAAGGTTCATCGGTTTTTAGAAGAGCTTACAACCGAAGAGAAAAAAGAACTAGCAGAAGAAGCAGAAGATTTGCTCCTTACAATGCTTGTGAAAAGTGGGAGGTAACAGATATGGAACTAAGAAAGATAACCATTTACGGATATGGAAAACTAGAGAATATAACATTTTCCATTCACTCCCCTATTCATGTGTTTTACGGAGAAAATGAGGCTGGTAAATCAACCATAATGAGTTTTATTCATAGTATTTTATTCGGATTCCCAACAAAACAGCAGACAGAGTTACGCTATGAGCCAAAGCTTCAGCATAAATATGGTGGGAAATTGGAAATTTATTTTCCAGAAATTGGGCTAGTGACAATCGAAAGAGTCAAAGGTAAATCTTCTGGGGATGTGACCGTTACTTTAGAGGATGGGAGAAGAGGGCAAGAGGAGCTTTTAACTGAATTATTAGCAGGAATAGATAAAGGTCTTTATCAATCGATTTTTTCTTTTAATTTACACGGATTGCAAAATGTCCAGCAATTAAGAGGAGAAGAGCTGGGAAGATTTTTGTTTTCGACTGGTGCGGTAGGCTCTGACCGCTTATTGAAAGTGGAAAATGAGTTGCAAAAGGAATTGGATATACGCTATAAGCCTAGTGGAAAGAAGCCTGCCATTAATGAAAAACTGCAAGCATTACGAGATAAGCATAGCCAATTAAAAAGCGCAGAGAAGGAAAATAATCAATATGAACACTTACTTACTAAGAAAAGAAAGCTAGAAAAAGAAAAACAGCTTATAGAAGCAGATGTAAAAAAAGAAGAGCATGAAATACGATTATTAGAAGAATGGATTAAGATTAGAGGAATTGTACAAGAAAAGGAAGTATTAGAACAAAAATTAGCTACCTACAAAGAGCTTCATTTCCCGCAAAATGGATTAACTAGATGGGAAGCGCTGAAGGAGAAATTACTCTCCATAGAAGCGGAAATTCGCAATGTAGAAGCAAGAGCCTTAGAAATAGATCAAGAAATATCAAGCATTCCTACACAGGAAGAACTTCTTAGCGCTGAACATAATATCTTACTTGCTGTGGAAAAATTCCCCGTATATGAACAGTTACAGAATCGGCAAACTCAAGTAGAAAATCAAATGAAGAAGATAGAGGAAGAAATTGATAGTTTAAAAAGTAAATTGCATTTATCGATTGAAGAAGAAATTCTATTAAAGGAAAGCAATACAAGTATCTTTTTAAAAGAGCAATGCGCACAAGCAGCTTCTAAACAACGGAGGTTAAAGGAGCAGAAGGAAGAGCTAGACGAGCGATTAAAGGCTGAGCAAGCAGCTTTAGAATCTATAGAAGAAGCAGTGAAGATAGGTAAGCAGAAGCTCTTGCCAAAAGAGGAGAGAGCTAGATTAGAAGAGCATGTACAAAGAGATCATCAGGTTAGATGGAACAAAGAGAAGGCAGACTTATTATCAAGAGAAATAAGTCAACTGGAAGATCAAGGGAAGCTAGAAGAGAAACGGATGAAGCTGAATACGATAATAACAAGTGGTTTATCGATATTTCTTCTGCTGGTTGGAACAGGGGCTTTGGTATTTGAGCAATGGGTATTAACAATTATTTGCTTTACCGTAGGTGTTGTTTATTTTTTTGTCTTCCTTTCGGGAAGAAAACTCGCAAAAAATGAAATTCGTAAAAAGGAGCATAAATTAGCGCTTGTTAAGGAAGAACACGCTCAGCTACTTGTAACCTTTGAAAAGGGACAAGGTGTTTCTCGTTACGAGGCACAGAAGCTAGAAGAGGATACAACAAGGAGAGAGAAATTCACACAGCTTCAATTTAAATTAGAGCAGCAAAATGAGAGCTATGAAAGAGTTCTACAGGGATTTGAAAAGTGGGAGGCGAATTTTCTTTCCCATCAAAAGTTGTTAAGACAATTGGCTAATGAACTTAAAATTCCTTATGAATTAGCGACACAACAAATATATGATGCATTTCTATTAATAGAAGAATGGAAAGCAAAAGATAGAGAGAGAAATTCCTATCTTCAGGAACTTAAGGAAATTCATCAGGAAAGGGAGCAGATAATTAGCAAGATCAGCTATTTTTTTGAACAGTTTATGGAGAATGAGAAAGATACGATCGCTAATATGTGCTACCGTTTAAAAACAGCATTAACGGAAGAAAAAAAGAAAAGGGATCGAATAGAAGCATTGCAGAGAAAGAAAGCGGACTTATCAGAGGCTATGGATAAATATCAAACAGAATATAATCGCTATCTTGAAGAAAAGAACGATCTATTTTCGATTGCCGGTGTAACAGAAGAAGAGACATTTCATGAAAAAGCTGCAATGGAAATGGAAAAAGGTAAATATAAAGAAAGACTTGCTACTATTAACGGTCAATTAGAAATGGCTAATATAGCAAAAGATCATATTCCTTTCTATCAACAAATCCTTGATCCTGAGCTGCAGTTAGAGGAAAAGAAAGGGATATTGGATCGATTAGCATCTCGCATACAAGAACTTGTAGAAGAAGTTGCAGCGACTAACTTTAGTATTTCTAGAATTGAAAGTGGAGGTACGTATACGGATTTATTACATACCTTTAAACAATTTCAGTCAGAATTCAAGGAAGATGTGAGAGAATGGGCAAAATTTGCCGTGGCAAAACAGCTCTTGGCCAAAACTATTGAGCAATATAAACAAAAACAGCTGCCTGCTATGCTGCAAAAAGCAGAAGAAAATCTCGCATTTTTAACGGAAGGAAAATATATTCGGATTGTTCCTAAGGAAGAGGGAGCTGGGTTTTTAGTAGAAAGTCATCACCATCTTTTTTATGAAGCGAAGGAATTAAGCCAGGGAACGACCGAGCAGCTATATTTATCTATTCGAATTGCTTTAGCACAAACATTTTATCAAAACTTTGGTTTTCCATTTATCATTGATGATAGCTTCGTTAACTTTGATGAAAAGCGAACAGATAAAGTGATTCAATTATTAAAGAAATGTGAGCAGAATCAGCTTATTTTCTTTACTTGTCATTGCCATCTACTAAAATATTTTCCTGATGAAAGTTTGCATGTATTACCAGCAGAGGAAAGAGAAACAAGTTTATAAAGATGAATTGTCTTCATGCTATACTAAATAAAGAGAAAGATAAAGGAGAGAGTGAGTTGGACAAAACAGGAGTACTTCAGTATGAGGTTGGGGAGCAATTTGAATCCTATTTATTAATAAAGAATGCAACAAAAGCCATCGCAAGTAATGGAAAGCCGTTTATGACGCTTATTTTTCAAGATAAAAGTGGGGAAATTGAAGCAAAGCTTTGGGATGCTACGGAAATGGATGAGCAGAACTATCGACCGGAAACGATTGTAAAAGTGAATGGGGATATTCAAAGCTATCGTGGTAAGCTTCAATTAAGAATTCGCCAAATTAAGGTGGCAACAGGAGAAGAGGGCATTCGATTGGCTGATTTTCTTGAAACTGCACCATTAACAACAGATGAGATGTTAAGTAAAATTACGCACTATATTTTTGAAATGCAGAATCCTAATATTCAAAGAATTACAAGACATTTAGTAAAGAAGCATCAGGAAGCATTTTTGCAATATCCAGCAGCGACGAAAAACCATCATGAGTTTGTTTCTGGATTAGCCTATCATGTTGTTAGTATGCTAGATTTGGCAAAGGCAATTGCAGGCCTTTATCCAAGCTTGGATAAAGATTTACTATATGGAGGGATTATCCTGCATGACCTAGGTAAAGTAATTGAATTATCTGGACCAATTTCCACTTCGTATACATTGGAAGGGAACTTGCTTGGACATATTTCCATTATGATTAATGAAATAGGAAAAGCATCGGATGAGTTAGGGATAAAAGGAGAAGAGGTAGTGATACTTCAACATTTAGTATTATCCCATCACGGAAAGCCTGAATGGGGAAGTCCAAAAGCTCCGTTAATTAAAGAAGCGGAAATCTTACACTATATTGATAACTTAGATGCAAAAATGAATATGCTGGATCGAGTATTAGATCGAGTGAAACCAGGGGAATTTACGGAAAGAGTTTTTCCGTTAGAAAACCGTTCCTTTTACAAACCAACATTTCATAAATAAAAAGACTAGGATGAGTTCACTGAGTTCTCATCCTTTTTTTTGCATCCCAAAGATAAATGCTGCTTTTGCTAATCAAGTAATGTAATTTCTTGCAAAAAAGCCGATAAGAGGGAATAATCTAGTTTTTCTAGCATAGGATGAAATAAAAGATAGAAATTACTAGAAAGGGGTAATTTTCAATGCTAGGAATTCCACTTTGGGTTATTTTTGTATTGGGAGGAATTGCAATTAGTGCGATTATGGCTGTTAAAACTGGAAAAGAGGATAGAGCAATTGAAAATGAAATAATTGAACGGGAAGGAGAGGTTTATATGAAAAGACTAGAAGAGGAGAAAAAACGTAGAGATGGAGAAGTGAGGGTGTATGAGAATTAAACAACTGCTTGAAGTTTCTATTTAACTCTTTTTTTACAGTGGTAAATGGCAGTAAACTGTCTGTAAATAATTCGATTGGTTCAACTAACCAAACCAATAGTGTGATAGGAAAAAATCACCGTTGAGGGAAGTTTTACTTTCTTTGATACAAAGGATTAAATGTATAAGATTCATTCCTAAATAGCGTTTCTTCGTTTAATGGAAATGAATTTTGTAGATTGGATTCTTTGTTTTTTTATGTCTTTTCCATAAAGTTATTTGAGATGCTATTTTTTTGCGCCTTCCATTCCTTATAAAAAAATGGGTATATGTCCTGTTCCGAATTTAGGGCGAATACATATGATAAATTGAGCTTGAAAAAGAGCTCAAAGAATTCGCGTTAAGCAAATTCATAAGGTTGTTACGGTTTATATGGCAAAAGATGAAGTGAGAGTGGTAATACAGTACAAAGTATTATAAATATTAGTTCATTCTTTTATGGAGGATCTAAAATAAGATCTGTGGCTAACAAGTGACCAATAACATCCAATAGGGACGGACGAATATTGATAAAAAACAAATTTAGAATAAGTTGGTTATGGTTGTATGGAAGCCAATAAATAAAAGAAAGTAGAAAAACCGAAACACCATGTAATTTTTAAACAAATGGTAGCAACCTTAAAGGAGGTGTTACTATGGGTAACGTATACGGCGGAGGTTTTGCCTTAATCGTTGTATTGTTTATCTTATTAGTTATCGTTGGCGCTGCATGGCTGTAAGCTATAATAGCGTATAAAGGCAATCTTACTAGGATGAGTGCCTATTTATGCGCCAAAGAACAACTGGAACGATAGAGAGAGGAGGAATCTTCATGTCTGGTGGAGGAGTTTACGGTGGAGGCTTTGCTTTATTAGTAGTACTATTCATCTTATTAGTAATCATCGGAGCAGCTTGGCTATAAGTTGATCTGAAGGCATATAAAAAGAAGCAAGTGTAATAGTCTGTTTGGACTGCTATTACATTGCTTCTTTTCTACATATCTCCGTATATAAGACAGAGTTTGTTTAGTTAAAAAAATCTTAAAAAAGAATATCTACATAGGAAGAAATCAAAAGAATGGTAATAAGAACATTTATCGTTCGAAAGACTTTTGGTTGTTTTTCTTCAGGAATTTCTTTTTGTAAACATAGGGCATTTGTTAGTCTATTAATATTATATAAAATAAAAATAGCTAAAATAATGAAAATGGAGATCATCATTGATTCCCTCCTTTAAGCAGAATTTATTGTATGATATTTACATTATCAAATAACAGGACAAAAAGATAGTATTATCAACTATTTTAGGCAGTAAACTTAGATTCTTCGTCAGAAGGATTTTTTGCCTCCTTACAATCTATCTTTCTAGGAGGCTAGAAAATCAGTCGTTCTAGTTTTATCTCATTATATGTTTGGTAAAACAATAATAGTATCCATTTAAGATAATTCACTTACATTATTTATTAATATCTCAAATCCATCCTCGTTTTCTTCTACATAGCAAGAACGTGGTGATTTCCAGAGGTTTTTTATCCGAATGAAATCTGGAACACAAATACCTGTATGATAAGCGAAAATCATTAAAAAATAATGAACATAGCTCGTGAAAAGGAAGCAAGATACAAGTAATAATCCACTAATGATGACAAAAGGTAAAATTAGTGCGAATTGAAATTGAATTTTTCCGATTGGTTCTTTTACTTGAATGTGTAAAACAGGTAAAAATTGTACATTCCATGTTTTCTTAATTTTATCCCCTAAATGAATCATTGGTAATAAATGCAATAATTTGTGTAAAGGATATATAAGCAATATAGATGTCATAAATAATAAAAAATAATCGTCAGAAAGTTTGTTATTTGCAAAATAGGTTGTTATTGGTACATATAAGAAAAGAAAACAACCAATCGTTGTCATAGAAGACAAAATAAATAGGCGCTGCGTTCCATATTTTTTATGGAAGTTGACAGTCTTCCAACAGTTCATGTTAATACCCTCCATAGGGAGAAATTTTTAGCTACTTTTAATAATAAATTCTCGCTTGAATAACTAATAATTGGAAGAATATCTTTTTCTTTTTCTTATCTTGCGTTTAATCAAGCAAACTTACCTTGATACTTTACGACGAAAAGAGTAAAAAATCAATAGGCTCTTAATACAAATTTATGACATTTATTAAAAATATTATTTGCAAACAGAAAAATATCATGCTTTATATGTATTTTACTTACATTTGTAAAACTTATTTAAATTTTCCGAAAAAAAGATAAGAAAGCAACCTGCTCTCTTATCTTTTTTACCACCGGTCAAGAATGTCCCAAACCTAGAGTCCTATTCCCCAATTTCTATTTCTCTATTTAGAATATACTGGATCTTTTTTCTTTAGATGTCCTTCATCCTCTTCCAAAATATCGTCAAGATTAGAAAAGGATTTTTCGAAAATTTCAATAAAATCGTCTCCATAAATATGTTTAACGATTGTCATCATTTCTAGAAGCTCTGGAAACTTTCCATATAGATTTTTGATTGGCAAGGAGGCGGATAATGCTGAGCTATTATTTGGATTATAATCTTCCATAATTTGAACAAATACTTCTTTCCCTTTATCTGTAAGGCAAATATACGTATTTCTTTTGTCATTTTCTTTTTTCGAGAATTGTAGTAGTCCTCTTTCTTCTAATTTCTTCGAAAAATTAAATGCTGTTGAGACATGCATTACTCCGAAATTTGCTACATCTGAAATAGATGCTCCGTTTAGCTGGTAAGCAATCCAAAGTATGTGGTGCTCATTAATGTTCAAATCATACGGTTTAATCCAGCTTTGCCAATCTTTCTCGATTGCCTTCCATAATGCTTTGCTAAGTTGTCCGATTCTTTGAGTAAAGAGTAAAGCATCCTTCATTGAAATCTGACTTTCATTCATCCACAATCACCTACTTTTCTGTTATCTATAAACATTATGCCAATAAAACAAAAATTAATAAAGATAAAAATTAACAAAATTTTTAGAAATAAGAATTTTTATTTAAAGTAAGCGCTTACTTGAATAGATATGTAAAAAAGTAAATAAAAATTCATGTATTTGTTTAGACATATTTGAGGAAATAAAGTTTGGGAAGGATAGAAAAAAATGAAAGTGGGGAGATTACCTGTCAAAAAAATTATGGATTAGGAAAAAAGAAGGGAGAAGTTTTTTTGGAGAGTGAATAAGAAATTAATTGTTGAAAAAGAGAAGTAAAAAAATGGAATGTGATAATTGGTAGAAAAAGGACTAGGAAAATTATATGCGAATAAAGATTTAACATTGTTGCGTTAGAAAAAGTGACATAACTAAGGCGATTTTGAATAGATAAAAAAATGGAGGGATTCCTTGTTAGAAAACCTCCATTTTTTAAAAAATTTTTGCCATGTGAAGACTAAGCTATTTTAAATCATTTTCTAACTCATTAATGGTTGATTGTAATTCATCGAGTTCCTGTTGAAGTAATTCCTGATGTGGCTTAATTTCTTCTTTCCACGTATCTAAGGATAGTTTAAGGTCTTCAATAAAGTCGCTTAAAATTGTTTTTCCTTCTACAGTAACAGTTTTAATGGAATCTTTTATTTCATTTAAATCGATTTTTAATTCTTGAATATGTTGTAGAAAAGCTTTTCCATTATCATTGCAGACTCTTCTCACTTCTTTTCCTGAGTAAGGAGTTGTCAGTAAGGTAGTAATTCCAGCTGCAATTCCTCCAATTAAAAATCCTGATAAGAATGATTTTGCGCTCATTTGCTAACACCTCGCTCTTTTTCCTTATTATAACGTAATCAAGTTATCATTACTATTTTTAAGGATATTTCGTAATTTTTTAGAGGTGATTGTTTTGAAAATCCTTCATAAATTTAGCTAGTTCGACAACATGTTCCAGTGGAACAGCATTGTATATAGAAGCTCGGCAACCTCCAACAGATCGATGACCGTTTAGACCAACAAATCCTGCTTCCTTTGCTTCCTGTAAGAAGGCCTTTGTAAGCTTTTCTGACGGCAAAGTGAAGGTTACGTTCATTTTTGAACGGCTCTTTTCTTCTGCATGTCCTCGGTAAAAACCATTACTTTGATCCATAACATTATATAATTGCTGTGCTTTTTCCTTATTTATGTTAGCTATTCCTTCGATACCACCTTGTTGTTTCACCCATTTTAGAACTAGAGATAAAAGATAAATACCTAAAGTAGGAGGGGTATTGAATAATGAATTATTCTTAGCATGTGTATGATAACTTAACATAGTTGGCAAAGTGTTATCTTCTTTAATTAAATCTTTTCGAATGATAACTACCGTTACGCCAGAAGGTCCAAGATTTTTTTGGGCACCAGCATATATAATGCCAAATTGTGATACATCAATTGGTGTACTTAAAATATCACTGGACATATCAGCTATTAAAGGTACAGATAAATTTGTTGGATAATTGCTCCATTGAGTTCCATAAATCGTATTGTTGCTTGTAATATGCAGATAAGCAGCATCCTTTGGCAATTCAATTTGTTCAGGATTCGGAATATATGTGTAGTTATCCTCTTTACTAGATACTGAAATTGCTGTATTGCCAAGTTTAGCGGCTTCTTTGATTGCCTTTTCTGACCATACGCCAGTCAGTGCGTAATAGGCCGTTTTATTTTTCGGAAGCAAGTTCATTGGTACCATCGTAAATTGAAGACTTGCTCCTCCTTGTAAAAAAAGAATGTCATAATTATCTGGTATGGAAAGTAGAGACGTAAGGAGCTCTTTTGCTTCATTATGTACAGCCTCATAGTCTTTGCTGCGATGGCTTAATTCCATTAAAGACATTCCTGTATCATTAAAATTCAGCCAATGCTCCTTTGCCTCTTGTAGAACCCATTCAGGTAAAGCAGCTGGACCTGCATTAAAATTATATGCTCTTTTCAACGTTCTTTCCTCCTAAATTCACTTTTTCAACTAGTAATGTGGTAAAGACAAAAAGATTACCCTTATACTAACAAATTCCGCTGATTTGTACAGATTAAAAAACACCTTTTTTGAAAAAATGAGAATTTTTCAAAATGGTGTTTTGGGGTTTTGTGCTATTAAAAAAATATTTTCCCCAGCTTCGAAAATGTTTATAGTTGATACGATAGCGGAGAAAGAACGAATGAGATGAAATGGAAATTATTATTATATAGCTTTTGGAAAAAATGAATTTTTTAAGAAATATCTTTACTCGCTGTTACTTTTGTCTCTTTACTTCACTTTTTCTTTAATTTTATCCGCAATTTCTGTTAATTCTTCATTTGAATATCCGTCGAAATTTGTTTTCCATACTGCACCGAATCCATCCCCTTTTCCGTATCTTGGTATGAGATGCATATGATAATGGAAAACAGACTGTCCCGCTTTTTCGCCATTATTATTTAAAAGATTTAACCCAATTGGTTCATAAGCCTCTTTAATTGCGGATGCAATACTTGGTACCACTTCAAACAGATTGCTTGCTATTTCAGGGGTTAATTCGTAAATATCTTTCGCATGTTTTTTAGGTATCACCAATGTATGTCCCTTTGTTACCTGGCTTATATCTAAGAAAGCCATAACGTGTTCATTTTCAAAAACTTTTTTAGATGGAATTTCTCCAGCGATTATTTTGCAAAAAATGCAGTCACTCATAAAAAAACCTTCCTTCATTATGTATTACCAATATTTTAACACAGGAGCTATTTTAATGAACACCAAAAGGAAAGAGGGTGCCTTGTAAGGAGCCTCTTATCATAAATGTTCCAAGTGAGAAGTTTAAGTTAACTCCTTTAACATGGAAATACATGATAAGAATACCTTGTAAGGACACCCTCTTTTTGAAGGAGAGAACTTCTATTTTTATCGTTCAGGGTTCTTCTCTTTGATAAACACCTCATTTAAAAATGAATTGTTTTACTTTTATGAGAAAAATCGATCATTGTTCAAACGAACCATCCCCTTAAATGTCTTTATAAGTTTATCAACGTATAAAGATTGGATGACAGTCTGCGACAAACACCTCATTTCAAAGTGGAAATGATTTATAAGGCTGCTTTTGATAGAAAGCAACTTGGTGTTACTGATCTTATGTTTATATCTTGCTTATGCAAGGCAAACATCCCCTTTTAAAAACGAATGGAAGTTTCTTTTAAAAGATCTCTATAGAATCTTTTGCAAACACCTCATTTAATATTGAAGTTTATACTGCAATATTTCATTGGTGCTCCCCTTCAATAAATAGAATGTCCTGATTAAGAATTTATATACAAAAGAATTAAAAGTTTTTCTGCACAATCATTTTTAATTAACGGAGAATGTTGTTAAACTATAGATAATACATATTGGAGGTACAAAATATGGCGTTGTTAGAAATAAAGAATGTTACTGGGGGATATACAAAGAATCCTGTTCTAAAAGATATTTCTTTTTCCATCAATAAGAATGAGATGGTCGGTTTAATTGGGTTAAATGGTGCAGGGAAAAGTACTACTATTCGTCATATTATTGGCTTAATGGAACCCCATAAAGGAGAAATATTCATTAATGGAAAGACGTTTGAAGGGGACAAAGAGGCCTATCGAAAAGAGTTTACCTTTGTGCCAGAAACACCTATATTATATGATGAATTAACATTGGAAGAGCATTTGAAAATAACGGCGATGGCATATGGATTATCTCAATCTGACTATCAAAAGCGAATGGAAGCATTATTAAAAGAGTTTCGAATGGAAAAAAGATTAAAATGGTTTCCTGCTCATTTTTCTAAAGGAATGAAGCAAAAGGTGATGATTATGTGCGCTTTTCTAGTGGAACCATCTCTTTATATTGTGGATGAACCATTCGTTGGATTGGATCCACTTGGTATTCAGTCTTTGCTCGATCAACTTAAGAGAATGAAGGAAAAGGGTGCAGGGATTTTAATGTCTACTCATATTCTTGCTACTGCAGAAAGATATTGTGACCGGATTATCATTATTCACGAAGGAAAAATTAAATGTCAGGGAACGATGGAGGAATTAAGGGCGGCCTTTAATATGCCAGGTGCTACACTGGATGATCTATATATTCTTCTAACAAAGGAAGAAGAACATGTTTGAATTTAATGAAAAGCAATTATGGAAAGATAGAGCTGGACAAACAGCAAAAGAATATGGTCAATATTTAAAGTATATTTTCAATGGACATCTTGTGATAGTGTTAGTGTTTTTGTTAGGAACTGCAGCCTTTTACTATCAAGCCTGGCTGAAAACGATTCCCGATGATTTTCCTGTGGCGCTTATTATGAGCATTATCCTTACTTTTTTTCTGACAAATAGTCCTACCTATACCTTTTTAAAGGATGCCGATCGGATCTTTTTGATTGCTGTTGAGATGAAAATGAAGAAATATTTTCTGAAGTCAATGGTGGTTAGCTTTGTTATCCAAGGATATTTACTGTTGATCCTTTTGGCAGCACTAATGCCGTTGTATGCACAAGTACATGGGGGGGACTTTAGCCGTTTTTGGTATTTACTAATTGTGCTATTGATCACGAAAGGGGCTAATTTGCTTATTCGCTGGCATATTCAATATTATGTAAATGTTCACTATCATTACACAGATACTGTTGTGCGTTTCTTTGTGAATTTAGCTATACTTTATTTATTATTTGCAGATTCTTCTCCCTACTTTATTCTTGTTTTACTCCTTATCATGGCATTTTTGCTTGTTTATTTCCAGAAGGCGACAAGCAAGAAAGGGGTAAAATGGGAATATTTAATCGAACAGGATGAAAAAAGATTAGCCTCTTTTTATCGTTTTGCGAATATGTTTACAGAGGTACCTAAACTAAGAAATCGTATTAAAAGAAGACGTTTACTTGATTTGTTGTTTAGTCGAATTCCTTATGTGAAAGATAAAGTGTTTGCCCATTTATATTGGAGAACCTATATACGTGCAGGTGACTATTTTGGACTAACACTAAGGTTAACTGTGATAAGTGGAATTTTCATCTTTTTCTTATCTTTTGGACCAGGTCAAGTTTTCATTAGTGTATTATTTGTTTTCTTAACTGGTTTGCAGTTATTGCCGCTTTGGAATGCTTATGATAACAAGCTATGGATTACTATTTATCCAGTCGAATCCTCTTATAGAGAAAAAGCTTTTAAGCAAATAATGGCTACTATTTTAGGATGGCAAGGATTTGTTTTAACGCTTATTATTGCACTTAAAGGGGACTTTTTATATGCAGTGATTTCTTTAATAGTTAATGGAGCCTTTATTGCTTTTTTTGTTTTAATGTATATAAATAAAAAAGTGAAACATTCCTAAAAGATAAGGAGCTTTAAACCTTCATTTGCCAAGGATTAAAGCTCCTTTTTGATTAGTAGAAAGAAAAAAGAGAACTATTTGTTTATAGTCAACGTAAGAATAAGCAAAAGGAGGAATGCAGATGAATGAATATGAACAGAGAGCATTCATAGAAGTGGAGGAGTGGAAACGTAAACTTCAAAAACGTTCTTCTATTTTAAATAGAGTATCCAAGAAGGCACAGAATAAAATAAATGCCTATATCCCCGATAAAATTCAGCAAACAATTACCGAAGCGATCAAACAGATGATCCAAGCGACGCTTGCTGGTAGCAATATATTAAAGAAAAAGAATCTGCCACGATTTCACACTTTACAAGGAAAAGATGAGGAGTTAACGAAAAAGATTGGCCAATATAAAAAGATCGCTGTTGTAGAAGGCGCTGGAACTGGTGTCGGTGGGATTCTGCTTGGATTGGCTGATTTTCCACTATTACTTTCTATTAAAATGAACTTTTTGATGGAAACAGCAACTATCTATGGATATGATACGGACAAATTAGAAGAAAGAATCTATTTGCTTTATATCTTTCAGTTAGCTTTTTCAAGTGAAGGCAAACGAAGAGAAGTTTTAGAGGTAATCGAGAATTGGGAACAAGAAAAGCAAAAAGTTGCGGGTCTTAACTGGCAGGAGCTACAACAGGAATATCGGGATTTTATTGATTTTGTGAAAATGCTTCAGCTTGTCCCAGGGATTGGTGCCGCAGTTGGTGCCTACGCAAACTATAATTTATTAGATCAATTAGGTGAGGCTGCTAAAAATGTATATCGCTGGCGTTATTTTCAAGAACAGAAACAATTAAAATAAAGGAATGGATTCGTTAAGTTGAATCCATTCCTTTTGATTCTGGAATTTACGATATTTTAATTGTATTCGTTTCTTCTTCAGAAAAGGTAAGATTGTAATTAATTGCAACAGACCCAAGTGTTTTTGCTGCAATAAGCATTGCTTTTTCGTTAATATCGAATCTTGGATGATGGTGTGGATAAGTAAGGCCGTTTGTATCAGGCATTGCACCTGTAAAGAAAAAAGCTCCTTTTCTATGCTGAAGGTAATAGGAAAAATCCTCACCTGTTAATTCTGGTTCTCCTTCTTGCACAAACACTCCTGGGATGTTTTCGGCACAACGAGCTAAAAAAGAAGTTTCTTCTGAGTGATTGACAACAGCTGGATATCCATCATCATATTCAAATTCATACGTGCTATTCGCTGTATAGCAGGTTCCTTTTATCACTCTTTCCAGCTCTTCTTTAATAAGTGCTTGCGTTTCTAAATTAAATGTTCGAACTGTTCCTCCTATTGTAGCTGTATCAGCAATTACATTAAAAGCATTTCCAGATTCAAAGTAGCCTACTGTTAAAACAGCATTGTGGATTGGGTTAACTTTTCTGCTGACAATTTGTTGAAGATTAATGACGAGTTGGGAAGCTGTAACAAGAGAATCTTTTGTCTTATGGGGCTGTGCTCCGTGTCCACCTTGTCCTTGAATCTTGACTTTAAATTCATCGGCAGCAGCCATCATTGGACCAGGTTTATAGGAAACAGTACCTGTAGGAAGCGTCGCCCATAAATGAGTACCGAATATAGCATCCACATTTTCGAGACAGCCAGCTTCAATCATCGCTTTTGCTCCACCGGGGTTTGATTCCTCTGCGTGTTGGTGAATGAAAACGAAATTTCCTGACAATTTTTCTTTAGATTCATGTATTACTTTAGCAAGGATTAATAATGTCGCTGTGTGTCCATCATGACCACAGGCGTGCATAACACCTGGAACCTTTGATTTATAAGCAACTTCTTTCTCATCCTGTATCGGAAGGGCATCAAAATCAGCGCGTAAAGCAACTGTCTTGCCTGGTTTTCCTCCAGTTATTTTTGCTACTACTCCATTTCCGCCGATGTTGCCAGTAACCTGAATTCCTAATTTTTCATAGAAAGAGATGATATACTGAGCTGTTTTATACTCTTTAAATGATAATTCTGGATGCTGATGAAGGTATCTTCGTATTTCGACCATTTCGTCATAATAGTTCTCTAATTGTTCCCATATTTCTTCTAGCATCTCTTTCACCTCGTTTTACTATTTTGAATATTTTTATTATAGCATGGAAAAAGTAGGAGGATAGGAGAAAGGTAGATGGAAAAGGATTAGTTCTTAATTTTCCCCTATCCTAATGAAGGGAATGTTGTTAAAATAAGGTTTAAATGGAATATCGTATGGAGGGCAAAACATGGATATTAGAAAATCAAAAATGGCTTGGGGTCTGTTAATCCTTTCGTTCTTATTTTTTATCCTTCTTATTATTGGCGTATCTGGTCAGGAGAAATTGGCCACTGATACAGCGATAACTGATTTTATACATATCCTTTTTTCAACTAGCTTAAATCCTTTTTGGGAAGGGGTATCTTATTTAGGAGATAAGATTGGGATTGGAATCATTGCCTTGCTTTTCATCCTTTTTCTTTGGTGGAAAAAGAAAGATTATGCTGGGATTGTCACATTTGTTCTATGTGTGGGAATAGGTAATGAATTAAATAAATGGATAAAGGATCTAGTAGCAAGACCTAGACCGATAACAGCGGATGCTATAGAGGCAGACAGTTTTAGTTTCCCTAGTGGGCATGCAATGGTAGGATTGCTTCTCTACTTGTTTATTGCCCATCTTATCGCAAAGGAAATAAAAGCAAATGCAGGGAAACTAATATTAGCAGGTGCTGCCTTTGTATTAATTCTACTAATTGGGATAAGCAGAATTGCTTTAGGGGCACACTATCCAACAGATGTTATTGGTGGCTACTTATTAGGAGGAATCTGGTTATTTATATGGGTAGGTTTGTACGAAACTTTTAAAGATAGACTGAATAGACGTAAGAATGAGGCTGGGACATAAGCGGTGCAACTAATAATAAACACGAATTTTTATGTGGTTAATTTACATAAAAATTCGTGTTTATTAATTTGGAAAAAGGTTTAATAATGAAGTGAAATGGAGCATCTGTAGCGCAATGGAACGACTTAGTTTTTACGCTTAACTATATTTAAAAACTAAATTAGAAATTGTTCCTCTTTAAAGATTAGTTATTTAGTTTTGTCCCAGCCTTTTTTTAAAAATATGAAGCTTAATACCTTGATTATTTATTAGTGTGGTCCGGCTGTCTATTTAGATAAGAAACATTGCGAAAATGGTGGTAACCGCTAATCCGATACAAACTGGAAGAAGATTTCGTCTAGCTAATTCAAATGGATCGACATTACATATTGCAGCAGCAGGAATTAACGCCCAAGGCACTAGAGTTCCGCCACCAACCCATATTGCAGCAATTTGCCCTAAAGCAGTTAAGGTGCTTATGCCACTGCCAATTGCATGGGCAAACAAACCAGCAATGGATCCTGCTAAAGAAATTCCGGAGAAGCCAGAACCGTCTAAGCCTGTAATAACACCAACAGCAGTTAATGTGACTGCTCCAATTTCTTTCGTTAATGGAACAGTGGAAGCTATAGCAACTCCGAGATCATTTACAATTCCGTGTGACTCTTTTGGAAGAAAGTCCCCGATAATCGTATTAAAGCCTGAGTCACCTAAATAAAAGAATGCGGCAATGGGAATAACTGGACCAAAAACTTTAAAGCCAAATTGAAAACCTTCGATTAAATAACTGGTTGTTTTTTCTAACCCCTTGTTTTTATAGCTTACTAGTGTAATTAAAAGAAGAATAATAATGGATGTTCCTCCAACTAGTGCAGTAGCATCTCCACCTTGTAAATCTAGAAGAAACATGGCAACTACGTCAAGAATAAAAAGAATCGGAATAAGAATGGCAAATAATTTCTTTTGGGTTCTGCTAAGCAGTAATTGATTAACTGAAGGAAGTAGTTCTGATGTACTGGAAGATTTGATGCCGGTCGAATAAGTTAATGTTCCTCTTTTCATATCACGTTTAATAAAATAGAAAGCAGAAATAGTGGTCACAAGTCCCATAACAATAACTAGGGGAATACTTGCATGCATGACATCTTGCACAGGGATACCAGCAGCATCTGCAGTTAGCTTTGGAGCTGCTTGAATAATATAGTCTCCTGATAGAGCGATTCCATGACCAAACAAGTTCATAGCCATGGCAACAGCAATTCCTGGCAAACCAACACGCAGCGCGACTGGTAATAAAACAGCACCAATTAATGCTACTGCAGGAGAAGGCCAGAAAAAGAAAGAAATCAACATCATTACGATACCAATCGTCCAATATGCAAGGCTTGGTGAACGAATTAATTTCGAAAAGGGAGAAATCATCACATCATTAATCCCTGTTTTTGTCAAAATTTTGCTCATTGCAACGATGATGGAAATGACCACAATAGTAGGTAACAATTCTGTGATCGCAAAGATAAAACTATTAAAAATACTGCTAATCGACGTGCTTAATGACCCAGTTGCTGTAATGGCTAAAAGAAAGATTCCGACAATACAAATAAATGTTGTATCTCTTCTCATAACCATAAATCCGATAATAAAAACAATAAATAATACATATATCCAATGAAGTGCTGTTAATTCAATACCCATTTAATGCAGCTCCTTTCCCGATTTAAGGTCGATAATGCAATAGGCATTTATCACAATTCGGTTAATACAGACTATGTGGCTGCATGTAAAAGGTGATAAGTCCTTTTAAGAAAAATGGGTATCCCTCTTAACGGAAGTAATATCTATTGCTCGAGATAACAAATAAAGAGAAAGGAGGAGGACAATGAGTAGAAGATTTCTATTATTATCGATCAGGGGAGATTCTGCTTCGTTTTATGGAACCTCCCTATATCTGAAGTAAGGGGAAATTATTACATGAAAAAATGGAGACTACTTCTAAGGACGGAGAAAAAAACTTCGATAGAAGGAACAAAAATAGTCGAAATGATAGTACAATAAGTTTATATTCTTGTTGTCCTTTTTGGAATTTTATCCATATAGAAAGAAGAAATATCACCCAAAGTATAAATGTTTAAAGAAAGAAGGGAAGTCTTTGAAAAAATCTATCCCCAAAACATTGTTTTCCATTACTTTACTGGTTCTAGGCGTTATCCTATTACTCATTAGTATAGGTGTCATTTCCTTGGAAATAAAAAAAATATTTGTCATAATATATCCGTTTTTGTTGTTTATATATGGAAGTCTATCTCTTTATCATATTTCATTAAAGAGGAAAAATAATTTGTTTTTCACTTTATTTATTCTTGTGTTTTCAATTTTATTAATATTGGATCGATTCCAAGTATTGGAATTTGGTTTCGTGGATTTTTGGAGATTATGGCCATTAGTAATTATTCTTTTGGCATTAAGGCTTATTAGCCCAAAGAAATTTTCTTTTGAATATGATAATGGAGGAAACCGCTACACAAAGAAATCATTTCGAATTGGCGACGTGAAATATAACACAGACAACTGGTCTGTTGAACCAATGCATATATCTCATGGGATAGGAGATGTCTATATCGATTTTAGCAAAGCCTTTATTCCAGAAGGAGAAACTGAATTGTTTATACATGCTAGAATTGGTGACATAAAAATTATTGTTCCAGATGATTTAGCGATGAATGTTACTGCAGAAGCGAAAATTGGAGAAGTACGCATACTTCAATCAATTAGAGATGGGCTTGGAAATAGCTTAGAGTATGTAACACCCGATTATGAAGAGGCAATAAAAAAAATTAAATTGAATATTTTAATAAATATAGGCGATATAGCTGTGCAAAAGGTATAGGAGGAAACATGAAGCAGACAAGTAGCCGTTATGGATATTACCGAAATGTAGCTTTAACAAGTATGATTAGTGCTTTATTGTTATTTATAAGTATACAAATTTATTTATATTTGTTTTCTGCTTTTGTTATGACAGCTATAGAAAGTTTCATTTTAGCAGTTATTTGGTTTTTCCTAACTTCTATAATTGGTTTTTACTTCGCCTTTAAATGGAATAGCACGATTAAGAAGCAATTAGATGAGGTATTTTGGTTTACATCGTCTTTACGGAGAGGGAAAATACCAGGGAAAATGCAGATATCCACGAATGAGTATGTATACGGTGTGAAAGAAGAACTTAATCAACTTGCAGACTATCAACAAGAACAAGTCCATTCATTGCAAAGATTAGCAAATGAAAAAATAACACTTGGCCAAACTGCTCATAATGCTGCAGTTATAGAAGAAAGGCAAAGACTTGCAAGAGATTTGCATGATGTTGTCAGTCAACAATTATTTGCATTAAACATGATGTCTTCTGCTGCATATAAAGTTTTTGACAGCAATCCAGTTTTGGCAAAAGAACAGTTAAAAGAAATTGTGTCGATTGCAGGAAAAGCACAAGGAGAAATGCGAGCATTATTGCTACATTTAAGGCCCGTTGAATTAAGTAATGATACATTGTGTGATGGAATTATTAAGCTAATTCAAGAATTGAAGGGAAAAACAACGCTCCATTTTTCTGCGAGCATTGATGAAATAGAAGGTTTAACTACGGCTGGACAAGAACATTTATTTCGAATCGTACAGGAAGCCTTATCCAATGTGCTTCGTCATTCCCATGCAGATAAAGTAAGAATCATTTTGGAAGAGCGCGGAAATTATGCTCATTTACATATTGGAGATAATGGAAAAGGATTTGATCCAACTATAGAAAGGATAGCTTCCTATGGATTAAAAACGATGAGAGAGCGTTGTGAAGAAATTGGTGGCATAATGGAAGTTCGCTCGAAAATCGGAGAAGGTACATATATTGATATTAGAGTTCCGACTAAGGGGTGGGAAAATGATTAAAGTAGTAGTTGTTGACGATCATGAGATGGTCCGGAAAGGGATTATTTCTTATTTAATGACAGAGTCGAATATACAAATTGTAGGAGAAGCCAATAGTGGACAAAATGCTGTTCAGCTTGTTTTAAAAGAAAAGCCAGATATTGTCCTGATGGATTTATTGATGGAAAACGGAAATGGAATTGAAGCAACTAAAGCCATTCTAACAGAATATCCAAGTTGTAAAATTATTATTATTACAAGCTTTTATGATGAAGCTCAAGTAATTCCGGCGATAGAGGCAGGTGCTTTTAGCTATTTACTAAAAACAGCGAGTGCCTTTGAAGTTGTTCAGGCTATTAATAAAGCCAATAGTGGAGAAGCAATAATTGAGCCTAAAGTTGCTAATGTTATGGTCAAAAAATTACGAGCAACAGAAAGAAAACCCCATGATGATCTAACAGAAAGAGAATCGGAAGTACTAATGTGTATTGGAGAAGGCATGACAAATCAAGCGATTAGTGAGGAATTATATATCGGGATAAAAACGGTAAAGACCCATGTTAGCAATATATTATCCAAGCTAGGAGTAGCCGACCGAACACAAGCAGCTGTTTATGCAAATCGAAATGGCATAATTAAGACAAGGTAGTTAGTTGCTCAGCAGGCTACAGGGATTATGTATAATTAATCTTCCTCTGGAATCGTTAATTGCATGAAATATGGTTTTCCATTAAAGATAGAATGCTGCGAATTATTCCAGCCTTTTTCACTATTATTTCCGATTGGCGCATTTGCATTTTCTGGCTGCTGCATCCACTTAATATAGCTTGCTTTATTTTCCCATAGACAAAAGATGATAAAAGTATCTCCTTTTTTAGGGCGGAGGAATCGAATGGCTTTCATTTCTCTATGTGGATTAGATGAAAAATATTTCATTATATTATGCTCATAAACAGGTTTATTATCTTCACTTACAGGTACATAATTCATTGTTATAAATCCGTTATTTTCTAATATTCCATAGGTAAATAAAATGTCATAGCTTCTTGGTTCCTTGAAAAAAGAAGGATTCTGACTTTCATGAAGCAGTATTGCCCCGTCACTATTTGTATCTTCCATTAACAATAAAGTTTCTTTAGAAAATTCATTCTCGTATTTTTTCCATAAATAATCATATGTTCCGCTAGTAAGATAGATGTTCACTGATCTTCCTCCTATGTCACAAGATACTATTAGCATACAATAAAAATGGAAAAGTTACTATGGAAATAGAGAAGGGGTTTGAGTCAAGTATTTGTGGGAGAAATTTTTTATCGTCGGAATTTCTCTCTTTTTCAGTGTGTTTGCTATCTCTATTGTTAACGCTTTCTATACTTACTCTATTTATAGT